>JAFRFA010000152.1:0-30816 GCA_017434585.1 Mogibacterium sp.
CCGCAATAATCCGGCTTGTCCGAAAAGCATGATCGGTGAGAGCCGTAGACCGCATCCTTCTGGATCTTCTTCTCCCCATCAAATTTGGAGCAAGAACGCCCTTTATATACCCAGCTATGATTTACCATGACCGTACTCCTTTCTGTAGTTCTATACAGATATTATATGATGACGGCCACCCACCATGCTGGCAGTTGGAGATGATTGCTTTTATTTTTCTTGACCCCACCTTTTTCTATTTGCTAACAAGATTGTTAAAAACATGCATAACCACCACGTATTTAACAAAACCAATATCAATTAGAATTTGACTTACACACACAAAAAGACCATAATATATACATATTGAAAATCGCTATATTTATATTTTTGCAACACGATAAAGAACAGCGATGGAAAAGGAGTACTTATGAATTCTGAAATTATCACCTTTATTCTGTATTTTGTCGCTCTGATGGGAGTAGTAATCTACTTCTATATCAAGGACAAGCAGAAAAGCCAGGAGGACTACTTCCTAGGCGGACGTGCCATGGGCCCATGGGTAACGGCTCTTTCGGCACAGGCATCCGACATGTCGGCATGGCTGCTGATGGGACTTCCTGGATCGATCCTCGCATTCGGATTCGGACAGATGTGGATCGGTATCGGTCTTGCTCTCGGTACTGCTGCAAACTGGATCCTCTGCGCGAGAAGGCTCAGAGTATTCTCTGAGGAAGCCAATGACTCGATCACTATCCCGCAGTTCCTCGCGAACAGATTCGATGCGGACAGCAAGACACTGCAGGTCATCTGCGCTCTTATCTTCCTGTTTGCATACACGATTTATGTAGCATCCGCATTCGTTGCCGGTACTACGGTATTCGGAACACTGTTCCCTGGGATCTCGTCAAACCTTGCGATGGTCATCTTCGCTCTGCTGATCGTCTTCTATACGATCTTCGGCGGATTCACCGCGGTATGCTGGACAGACTTCTTCCAGGGCATGCTGATGATGATCGCTCTGATGGCGGTTCCTATCGCAGTCATCCTTACAAAGACACCGCTCGACACCTCGCTTCTGAGCAAGGTATATGAGTACACGGACGCCAACGGCGCCACAGTAGTATGCGACTTCGGTTCCGGCCTCTGGAGCGCGAGCCTGCCTGACATCCTGACAGGTCTTGCATGGGGACTCGGATACTTCGGAATGCCTCACATCATCGTAAGATTCATGTCGATCGAGAAGCCGTCCGAGATCAAGAAGTCTTCGACTATCGCTATCGTATGGGTACTGATCTCCCTCGGATGCGCATGCCTTATCGCTTACATGGGCAGAATGCTCGTTGCCGACGAACTGCTCCCGCAGGGACTGCAGAAGCTCGTCTTTATCACGATGGCAAGAAAGTTCTTCCCGCCGGCACTTTCAGGACTGCTGCTCGCAGCTATCATCGCCGCTTCGGTATCGACTGCGGACTCTCAGCTGCTCGTAGCTTCCAGCTCGTTCACATCTGACCTGTATGCGCAGTTCAAGAAGAACGTAACAGAGAAGGAAGCCGTAATGGTAGGACGTATCGTAGTAGTTGTCATCGCTCTCATCGCTTACCTGATCGCTTCTTCGAAGGGAGCAGGAGCTCAGGCTATCATGAACCTGGTAGAGAACGCATGGGGCGCATTCGGCGCATCGTTCGGACCGGTCATCATCATGTCGCTCTTCTGGAGAGAGTTCAACTATAAGGGCGCTATCGCCGGTATCATCGCCGGATTCGTGGTCGACCTCGGCTGGCTCTTCGGCGGACTCTCCGCTTCGACTGGCGTTTACGAACTGCTGCCTGGATTCATCGCAGGTATGCTCGTAGGATTCATCGTTGCCAAGGTCACACCGACTCTTGACAAGGAAAGAGCTGTATTCGACAAGTCGAGAGAGCGCGACGCTCTGGCTGACTGATCTGGGGAATCAGCAACTATAACAAATAAGTGGGAAGCAGTCCGGAAGGGCTGCTTCTTTTTGTGGAACTGAGCCGCAAGCTCGTCGCAGATATCCTTCCCTCGCTGTCACGCTCAGTGCAGGATGTCTGCTGCGCGCGGCAGCAAAAGGCGGCCATGGGCCCTGACATAGATGAGCCGCAGCTTTAAACTCCATTTAAAGTATTGTGCTCATAATAAGGGTGCAAAAGGAGGAAGACAGCATGAAAAAAGGCAATAAGTTAAGAAAACTGGCTGCGGCCGTAACGACCGCCGCGCTCATCATAGCCATGTGCGGGTGCGGCGCGCAGAAAACAACGGAGACTGCGGACACGGATGACAGCTCCGCGGTGAAATACCTGAGCAAAGAGGATATCACCGTAAACGAAGAGATCAGCAACGATCAGGACGGCGAGCATGCGATCGAGGTCAGCGGTGAAACGAAAGAATACTCCAACGTCGGCGTGACCAAGACGGGCGAAGCCGACGGGGACGAAGCGGACTTCTACGGAGAGAACTCCGCGGTGTTCACCACTGAATCGGGCACGCTTACGGTAAAGGATTCTCTGATCGAGACTGACGGAACTCACGCAAACGCGGTGTTCTCGTACGGAAAGGGGAGCACGGTCAACATCTCTGACTCGGTGATCGAGACCAGGGGCAACTGCTCGGGAGGTCTGATGACTACCGGAGGAGGCACGACCAATGCCAGTAATCTGACCATCAATACTGCGGGAAGGTCATCCGCAGCGATAAGATCCGACAGGGGCGGCGGGACTGTGAACGTCGATAAAGGCTACTACAAGACGACCGGAACGGGGTCGCCTGTCATATACTCGACAGCGGATATCACAGTAAGCAATGCCTACATGGAATCGACAGCCTCTCAGGGCGTGGTGGTCGAAGGCAAGAACTCGGTGGCTCTCAATGATGTCACGCTGATCGCCGACAACAATAAGAAAAACAGCGACAAGTCCGATCTTTATCAGGCTGTCATGATATATCAGTCGATGTCGGGCGATGCCGACGAGGGCACTTCATCGTTCAGTGCGAGCGGCAGCTCCATCACGAACAAGAACGGAGATGTCTTCTTCGTGAACAATACGGCTACGAAGATCTCGCTGACTGATACTGAGATCACCAACGAGGACAAGGACGGGGCGTTCCTTAGGGCTGAAGCGGCCGGATGGGGCAGCGAGGGCTCGAACGGCGGCAAGGTCGAACTGACTGCATCGAAGCAGAAGATAGACGGCAATATCCTGGTAGATGATGTGTCGGCCCTCAATCTGTATCTGAAAGACGGATCGTCCTTCACGGGAGCGGTGAATCCGGACGGACAGACCGGCGACGTATACGTAGAGATCGAGAAGGGGAGCACGTGGAAGCTCACTGCGGATTCATACGTTTCAGGCCTTACGGTAGACAAAGGGTCCGCTATAGACCTGAACGGACACAAACTCTATGTGGACGGCAAGGAGTATAACGAGGGATCCGCTTCTACAGGCGAGGCCTTCGAGATAAAGACAGAGAGCTCTGGCGGAGGCCAGGGAGGCATGCCGGGAGACGGGCAGGCTCCTCCTGACGGCGGTCAGGGCGGACCTGGAGGAACACCTCCGGACGGAGAACCTCCTGCAAAACCTGAATAGGCAGATATGTACAAAAGTACCGGACTTTTCGAAGTCCGGTATTTTTTAAAATACTGAAAGATTGATTCTAACAGGAGCTCCTGCGTGGTATCATAACTCCGTATGAGAAGAGCGTTTTACAGCAAGGTAGTCAGATACAGAAAGATCATAATGGTTGCATTCGCGGTCATAACGGTGATGAGCGCGATGATGTACCCGAAGATTTATGTTGACTACGATATCATCAATTACCTTCCTCAGAAGTCTCCGTCAATAGTCGCCATGAACCTGATGAAAAAAGAGTTCGACGGCGACATACCTAACGTGAGGATAATGCTCCGGGACGTAGACAAAAAGGAGGCTCTTGACTACAAGAGGAAGATCGAGGCAGTGGACGGAGTCAAATCCGTCATGTGGATCGATACCATGATGCCTGCAGACATGCCTCTCGAGATGTATCCGAAAAGCATGCTCGACGCGTATTACAAGGACGGAAACGCGCTGTTCAATGTCACCGTTGACTCGGACAAACAGCTCGATACCATACCTCAGCTGTATGACGTGATAGGCGAAGACAACCTGATGACCGGCAATGCAGTCATAACAGTAGTCGCGACTGTAAATACCGTCAAAGAGGTAGTACTCATAACTATCATAGCGATACTGTTCCTGCTTTTTGTGCTCGCTATCACAACTCCTTCGTGGGCGGAGCCTTTTATAGTGCTCTTCGGACTCGGAGTAGGGGTCATAATCAATTCGGGCACGAATCTGATATTCGGCAAGATATCGTTCGTTACGAATGCCACGGGAGTCGTGCTGCAGATGGCGGTCGCGCTGGATTATTCGGTATTCCTTATCCACAGGTTCGAAGAGTGCAGAAAGAATGCTGAGCCTGAGGAGGCGATGGTGGATGCTCTTGTTCTGTCGTCGTCATCGATAATATCGAGCGGCCTCACTACGGTGATCGGATTCCTGGCTCTTGCTACCATGCGCTTCCTGCTCGGAGCCGATCTGGGCGTCGCGCTTTCGAAGGGAGTCGCTATAAGCCTAGTTACTACACTGGTATTCATGCCGGGAGTCATACTCGGAACGTACAAGTGGATCGAAAAGACGAAGCACCGCAGACTCATTCCGTCGTTTGAAAAATTCGGAAAACTCGTTTGCAGGGTGACCATGCCGATGATGATCGTATTCGTTCTGCTTGTGATCCCTTCGTTCATCGGCAGCATAAACAACGAATTCTGGTACGGAGGCTCGCGCATATACGGACCGGATACGAGAGTCGGCGCAGATGAGATCAAGCTCAATGAGGCGTTCGGTGACAGCGACACCTATGTGCTCATGGTCCCTCGCGGAGAAAAGAGCAAAGAGTACGCGCTTGTAAGAGACCTCGAAGCGGATAAGCGCATCACGTCCGTGCTTGCGTCCGTTTCTGTAGTCGGACCGGCTCTTCCGGGAGACATACTGCCGGATACGCTGACGGATCAGTTCCGGTCGGACAGATACGAGAGAATGGTGATAAGCGTTGCCGTTCCGATGGAGAGCGAAGAGACCTTCAAACTCATCGAAGACATATATAAGACCTGTGATAAATACTATCCGGGAGAATACCATCTGACCGGCACGGGCATCTGCTATTACGATCTTAAGAACGTCGTTATAGGGGACAGACTGAAGGTCAACCTTATTGCGATATTTGCAGTCTTTGTAGTACTGCTGTTCACGATGAAGAACCTGCTGCTGCCTGCCATACTTGTGATGACCATAGAGACCGCGATATGGATCAATCTGTCGATGTCGTATGTGACCGGATCTCCTCTGTATTTCATCTCGTATCTCATTATAAGCTCCGTACAGCTTGGCGCTACTGTGGATTACGCGATACTGTTCACGCAGAGGTACAGGGAGAACAGGAACGTGAACGGCCTCAGTCCGCGCGAAAGCGTCATCAGGACCCTTACAGACAACACTGCCGCGATACTGACGTCGGCTACTGCCGTATCTGTCATGGGATTCCTGATGTGGGTGTTCTCTTCACAAGGTATGGTATCACAGGAGGGACTGCTGCTCGGAAGAGGGACGCTCTGCTCGCTCTTCGCGGTGCTCTTCGTGCTCCCGGGATTCCTGATGATGTTCGACAGCATCGTTATCAGATCCTTCGGTTCCGGAAATCACTCCGGAAGGGGAAAAAAGGAGGAAACAGCAGAGAATAAGGCAATTTGATGCATAAAGCACTATACTATATGTGGTATTTTGTGCTATGATTTATCGGATATATATGTAATAATGCGGGCTGCTGCTTTATGCGGCAAATGAGAAAAGGATATGGACAGAACAAGCACTAAGAACAGAATGATCGCTCTGGCCCTGTCGCTGGCGCTGGTATCCGGCGCGGCGGGACTGTCTTTTGGTATTCCTGTATACGCTGAGACCACAATAGAAAGGACGGACAAGGATGAAACAGTGTTCGTCATCAAGTCTGCGGACGGAAAGACCGAAAAAGTCCTGGTCGACGAGCTTCTGCACAGTAACGGAGAAAAGAAGATCAAAGACGTTTCTTACCTGACCGATATAGAGAACATATCAGGCAATGAGACTTTCGAAAGAGACGGAGCGAATCTGGTCTGGAATTCCAACGGAAAAAGCATAAGATACCAGGGCGTGGCCGAACGCGGTCTGCCTGTTGATGTGACCGTTTCATATTATCTGAACGGCAATAAGGTCCCTGCATCAGAGATAGCCGGCAAGAAGGGCAGTGTCGAGATCCACTTCGATTATGACGTGATCAGCGCGGTGAACGTCGGCAACGGGCCTATGAGCCATCCGTATATGATGGCAAGCGGACTCTCGCTCAACAACGAACACTTCAGCAATATAAGAGTCGATAACGGAAAGGTCATAAACAACGGTGATTCGACTATAGTAATGGGCTATGCTATGCCGGGCATGAAAGAAAACCTCGGTATCGGAGAAGGTTCTCTTGAGATCCCTGAAAGCGTAGTTATAATGGCTGACACCGACTCGTTCAGCATAGACGGCACATATTCCATTGCCATGACCGGTGTGCTGGCTGAAAGCGGCATAAGCGATATGGCAGGCGACGCGGCCGCGATGGCCGGAGCTCTCGAATCCGGACTTGCTCAGCTTTCCTCAGCTGCCAACCAGCTCGTGAGCGGCAGCAGCGAGCTCGCGAACGGCGTTTCGCAGATCGCAGACGGAACTAACCAGATGAAGAACGAATCCGGTAAGGTCGTCGGAGCCGTATCGCAGCTCGATAACGGAGCAAAACAGCTTGCGGATGGCAGCGGCCAGCTCTATGACGGTTCAAAAAAACTGAAAGACGGTTCGAAACTGCTTGATGAAAACGCCGGAGTACTCGAGGACGGGGCGACGCAGCTGCATGACGGAACATCGCTGTACAAGAGCAAAAGCGCCGAATTCAGCGAAGGCATGTCGCAGTTCAACGAAGGTGTCGGTCAGCTCAGAGACGGTACTGCAGCCCTTAAGGAGGGCACTGCAAAGTTCAGAAAGGCCGGCAAACTTCTTGCGGTGACCGCTGATGCGGTGGTCGCTGAAGCGGCTGTCATGAAGGTAGAGACTCTTCTTCTCGAAAAGAACGCCGAAAAGCTTGAGGGACAGACTCAGGAAGTAGCCGATGAGATCAACGGACTTGCCGGAAACAAGGGCACCGGAGCTAAGCTGATGACAGCAGAGAATAGTGCAGACTCAGTTGCGGACGCGGCGGACAGCATGAGCGACACGCTCAACGGACTTTCGGCTGAGGGCTCCGGAATAAGCGGAGGAGCTTCAGGATACAGAGGCGCTATCGCTTCGTACAGAGCTCAGCTCCAGGCTGCAAGCGGACTCGTTCAGGATGAAGGAAAAAGAGCCCTGATCAACAGTGCGCTCTCAGAACTCGACGGCCTCGATTCATACCTTGCCGGTGTTGAGTCATATGTCAGCAGTGTCGATTCCGCATCGTCAAGCGCTGACGAAGTCAGCGACCGTGCGAATGCTCTCCAGGGAACGCTTTCGGAAGCCGGCAGAATGGAAAATTCAGGGACAAGCTCCCTCGGCGATATAGCAAATAAGGCAGAAAACGCAAGCAGCACGGCCGGAAAGGTCAAGAAGCAGGCCAGGGCTGTCGATGCGACTGCTACCGCGATGCTCGTATCCACGGGAGTGATGGCCGTGATAGCCAATACACTTCAGGACGGAGTCGATCAGCTCGATGACGGAGCTGCAGAACTCGAAAGCGGTGCAAACGAGCTTGCCGGATATTCAGAGATACTGGATCAGAGCAGCAAGGAGCTCACTAAGGGAGCCCAGACCATCGATGAGGCGGCAGGGCAGATCGCTGATGGCGCTGCCCAGTTCAAGGCCGGGACCTCCGAGCTGGCAAAAGGAGCCGCTGTTCTTGAGGATGGCGCTGCCCAGCTCAATACAGGAGCACGTCAGCTTGCCGACGGAACATCTCAGTTCAGCTACGGAACAGCAGATCTCCTGAAGGGGGTCAATGCTCTTGCTGACGGCACTGCGGCGGCCGAGGTCGGAGCGTGGCAGCTTGCCAACGGCATGGACAGATTCAACAAAGAGGGCATACAGGCATTTGTCGGAGCTCTTGAAGGAAGCGGTCTTACGACCATGATAAGCAATTTCAATCAGGTCTGTGCAGCTGACGGAGTGGATGTATTCTACGGCGGCAAGGCTGCAGATGCGGTAGGATCGTCAAAGATAATATTCAGGACAGGCGCTGTTACCGCAAGCAGCGACAGCAAAGACAGCAAAGACAGTAAAGATAACAAAGACAACAAAGACAGCAAGGCTGGTAAAGACAGCAAGAAAGAAAACGAGTAAAAAAAAGAGAAGCAGCTTATTGCTGCTTCCCTTCAGAGGTGTATGTTCTTTGGAGCAGTACCTCGTTCCCGTACTTGAATGATACTTCTACAGAGACACCGCTTATGCCGGTGTCTTTTTCTAAGCCTGCGCATAATTCCGTGAACTGCTCATCGCTGGAATCGAGGGTCTCTCCGAGCGATTGCTTGAGTTCATCGCTCTGCGCGATCTCAGGCGTCATACTGTTGGAAGCGCTGAGATCATATGTGTATATGAGCGTGTTTCCCTCAACGGATATTATGACATCTGTGCCCTCTACGGACTGTACCAGCTGCTGCTTTGCTGCATCATTGCTGTTTATATAGTCCTCGAGCGTAAGGGTGTAATCGGAACCGCCTGAGGAAGAGTTGTGAGTGCTGACATAGCGCGCAACTCCTATGCCGGCTCCGACCGCCACTACGACGACAAGTAAGATCACAGCCAGCTTGCGGCTTATCTTTGGCTTAGGCAGCGGGACGTTCTCGATCTTTG
This sequence comes from Mogibacterium sp., assembly GCA_017434585.1. Lineage (GTDB taxonomy): Bacteria > Bacillota > Clostridia > Peptostreptococcales > Anaerovoracaceae > Crickella. Next base: position 8,934 of record JAFRFA010000152.1, read on the forward strand.
GAAGAGCAACGCCTTTTTTCTCGGATACCGGAGCTTTTTCAGCTTCGGCAGCCTGCCTGCGAACGGCTGCTTCGATCTCGGCAGCCTGTTCCCGTGCAGCAGCTTTTTCAAGTTCGGCAGCACGCTTACGCGCAGCTGCTTCTTCCTGTTCGGCGGCACGCCTCTGAGCAGCTGCCTTCTCAAGCTCGGCAGCCTGTGCGCGTGCAGCGGCTTTTCTCTGTTCTGCTGCCTGCAGGCGTTCCTGCCTGGCTCTTTCGGCTTCTGCTTTCCTGGCGTCCTTCTGCTTTTTCTTCAGACCTTTGGAGAACTCTTTTGCCCTGAGACGCGAATCGTCAAAGGATCCGAGACTGCGCATCATATCGATGGCCTTCTGCATGTTGCCTTCAGTGCCGCTCTCGTACAGCGCGGCCGCCTCGTTATAGACCCTGCGGTTCTCTTTGTCCTGCAGCTCTTTCTGATGTGCGGCCTGGAGTTCGGCAGCAGCCTTCACGGCTGCGTCATTGTCCGTCGATTCAGGTGTTCCGAAACCGAACTTGACTTTTTCGGCCGCAGCGGGACGCTTTGACGAAGCCTGCTGCTTTTTGCTGTATGCCGCATCCAGCGCGTCGCTTATGGCAGCTTTTTCATCTGATTCTTTCTTTTCGCCCGCGGCCGCGACCGGGCCCTGTGCACTGATGTTGATCACAGGAATACCGTTGTCTTCTCCGCATTTTTCGGCATCAGTGCCGACAGGCGCGTAGATAGTCAGATTTTCGCATCCGGTAAACGGGTGAGTGCCGAACGCGGTTCCGATGCCCGTGTATCTTCCCGGTATGCGTATGCTGGCGAGGCTGACGCATCCTTCGAATGCGCCGACACCTATATCCGCCGCACTTGCAGGTATCTCCATAGATGTAAGAGATGTGCAATCCTTGAAAGCATAAGCTTCAACGCTTTCAAGACCTGCAGGCAGCTTGTGCATCTTCAGATTGCTGCAGCCGGCGAATGCATACTTGCCGATATTTTTAAGACCGGTAGAGAACATGACGGTCTTGAGCCCGTCACATCCCTCGAAGCATCGCGAGTCTATCGTTTCAAGACCTGTAGGCAGTATAACGGAACGAAGGGCATGGCAGTCCTTGAATACCGCGCTCGAGATGCCCTTCACGTTATCCGGTATGATGACATCGCTGTTTTGTCCGGTATACTCTGTGACTATGCCGTTTTTGATCTTAAGTCCCGATGATTGATCCATTACTTTGCAATATACCTCGACTCAATATAGTATCTCTTTTCGTTCGCTTCTCCCATTGAGAACGTTTTTCTCGGGAGCGCTCCGTCTGCCGCTACGGCAGGGAAGAGCATGAACTTATCCATCGGAGGGAGGAAGAATCCCGCATTGCCGTCTCTTGCCGAGAGCTTCTCGACTGCAGCTGTGCCGTGGATATAGTCGATATCGCAGTCCTTGTTTTCCTTGACCATGATGTCGAGCACGTGCTGGAGACATCCCACCTCGAGCTTGTTGGAAGGCTTCTCGATGATGATCAGACCTCTTCCTGCGCCTGTTACGTATGGGATGCCGAATGCGCCTTCAGGAACCGGAGCGCCGGCTTCAGCCAGATATGCCTTGCCGTTCGCCTTGTCGAGAAGAGCGACAGTTTCTTCGACGAGCTGCATCCCTGTCTGGCCCTTGCTTGCGAAGATGACTCTGTGGATAGGCTCGAATACGATGCCGTCATCGTGGATGTTCTCGATCTCGCAGAGGGCGTATCTCGCAGGATGGGTCTCGATCTCTTCAGGAGAGAGAGTCTTCTTGATGTTTTCCCATGCGGTCTTGGCGGTAGCGAGCGAGTGGTTGCCGTCGCCCATCGCCTGGAAGATCACGTGGCCCTTGCCGTATTTCTTTTCGGCTTTGTCGTAAAGCTTCGAAAGAGCTTCCTTTGCGCCTTCAAGATCCTTCTCTTTGATGAAGGAGCCTGTGATGTGGCCTCCGTCCATCATGAGGTCTGTATCGTAGATGACCTCTCTCTGCTGATCGACGAGAGGCTCGATAACTGTCTTGTCAGGGTCATCGATAAGGATGAGGATATGAGGCATCTCGATAGGAGCGTCTCCTCTGATCCTCAGACGAGGCGGTATACGCTCGACTACTGTGCCCTCGGTCGCTCTCGTAAGGGAGTTCGAGCCCTTGCTGAAGTCATATGCTTCAAGATCCGTCGCGATCACGAGACCCAGACGTGTACGGCCTTCGGCTGTTCTCTGGATGAGCATGCAGCCCGGCTCCATTGTGCGGAGAGTACCGTCAGCGAGGTATTTGTCCATCGTTGCGCGAACATCTTTGATCCTCTCTGCTTCGCCCGGCTTGTCCAGATAGAGCTCAGGAAGCATGAGCCTGAGTGTCGACGGCGCGTCGCCGACGATCTCCTCGACCTTTTCCCAGTACTCCGGTTCGGAAGTGAACTGGTCGCAGGCGACTACAGCCCACTTGAAGTAATCGGTGCCTTCCTTTGGAAGCATGATCTCCGGAATATGGAATCCGAATTTTTCCCAATCGTATGTTGACATTTTAATTCCTCCGTATAACTAAGAAAATAAAACTTGCTTATAACTGTTTTACTCTTGTACTAAAAGGATACAATCGTTACGATAATTATCGGCGAAAAAGCGAGATAATGCAAGGCTGAATGTGATACAATCATATAAAAAGGGGTATATATTCCCGACTTGAGAGAACGTTAGCACTCAAAACCTTTTTTTATGATTTTTTTACTTCAGGAGGTAAAAGAATGTTATCAAAAAGCATGGAACCCTTCCTCGCCGGAAGCTCGGCTATCAGAGCTATGTTTGAGGAAGGAAAGAGAATGGCCAAAGAGCGCGGAGCTGAGAACGTTTACGACTACAGCGTCGGAAATCCGTCACCGCATCCGCCTGTCGAAGTATATAAGGCTCTTGACTATATCAATTCGAAAGTGGACCCGCATCTGGTCTATTCGTATCCATCCAACGCCGGCTTTGAATCGACACGTCAGGCTGTTGCAGACAATCTCAACGAGAGATTCGGCGACTACTTCAAGATGGAAAACATCATCATGACAGCCGGCGCGGGCTATGCCATCAACATCATCATGAAGTGCATCCTCGATCCGGGAGACAAGATCGTGGCATTCGCACCGTACTTTGTAGAATATGCCAACTGGGCAAGGAACTTCTTTGCAGATACGCTGGTAGTCCCGCCGAACTATGAGGGCGGTTTCGAACCTGACGCAAAGAAACTCAAAGAGATCCTCGAACCGGACGTAAAAGCCATCATAATCAACAATCCTAACAACCCGACCGGAGCTATCTACTCAAGAGAGTCTCTCGAAGCAGTCGCAGAAGTACTGAGAGAGGCAGAGAAAGAATACGGTCATCCTATCTATATCATTTCCGACGAACCTTACAGAGAACTCGTATACGTAGACAAGAAGGTGGAATTCCTGCCTGAGATCTATGCCGACACGATCATCGCTTATTCGTGGTCGAAGTCTCTTTCGATGCCGGGAGTGCGTATCGGCTATGCGGCTGTCCCGAACTGCGCGGACGGAGCTGACGAGCTCGCTCATGCTCTTGAGATCGCCCAGAGAGTTCTCGGAGCCAACAACGCTTCGACTATCGCAGAGCTCATCGTAGAAAGATCGCTGCATTCGACCATCGACCTCAGTTTCTATTACAGAAACGCGAAGGACCTCTACAGGATCGTGACAGAGGCCGGATTCGAGGCCATCGTGCCGCAGGGAGCCTTCTATCTCTGGTTCAAGTCGCCTGTACCTGACGAAAAGGAATTCGTTATGGCTGCCAAGGAAGAGGGCATACTCATCGTACCGGGCTCGTCGTTCGCAAGCCCTGGCTGGGTAAGAGCTTCGTTCTGCGGATCGCACAAGATGATCCTCAGATCGGAAGAGGCGTTCAAGAGACTTGGAGCCAAGTACAAGAAATAAGGCAGAGGTCAAGGACCGTCTGACATAAAGATCAGTTAAAAACAGCTTTGCGGCGGCCCGGATAACGGGCATGACGCAAAGCTGTTTTCGTTTGATTGTTCTATCAGGACCTCAGGCCCTGTTCAGGATCAGAATTCAGGCGCTGTGTACGGCTCTACACCCGGGAATATGCGGATGCGGTCCTTGGCTGTCGCCGCGATCTCGCCGAAATCCTGCAGCTCCTCTTCGCCTCTGAGGACCCTGAGGCATCCGGCTGCGAGAGCTTCCATCTCGTATTCGCCCGGCATGACCTCGACAGGGCAGATGAAGCTCACATGCTCCGAGATATAATCCGAAACGTACTTCGAATAGGAGATGCCTCCGGTAAGGATGATCCTGTCTACCTTTCCGCATACGGTGGCGGCAAGCTTGGCGATGTCTTTGGCCACATTGAGGCACATGGCATCGTATACGATCTTCGCATAGCCGTTGCCGTCTCCGATCATCGCTTCGACTTCGACCGCGTTGGATGTGCCGAGATGAGCAAGGAGACCGCCTTTGCCGTGGAAGAGCTTCATGGCTTCCTTGTGGCTGTACCTGCCGCTGTAGCAAAGGTCCACAAGAGCTTTGCTGCTTACTCCGCCTCCGCGCTCCGGTGTGAAGTTGCCTTCGTCGTCGTTGACGCTGTCGATGTTGATTCCGTCCTTATACAGCCTGATCGAGCTGCCTCCGCCGAGATGGGCTACGATGAATGTGCACTCATCAAATTTCTTCCCGAGCTTTTCCTCTGCGCACTTTATCGCCATTGCTCTTGTGTTCAGAGTGTGGCCGACCGTGAAGTGAGGGAGCTCAGGTACGCCGCTTACCCTGCAGAGAGGGATCTTTTCGTCTGTACCTATGGCGTCGTATATGCACACAGGGATGCCTCTGGTCTTATGAAGATCAAAAGCGATCATGCTGCCGATCAGTGAAGGATGCTTTGCAAGATCCTCAGGTCTGGTCAGGTAGTCGATCATGGCCTGATCTATGCCGATGGCGCCGTGAGGGCAGGCGATGATGTTGCCGCCTCTGGATACGGCCGCAGTCAGTGAATCCACAGATACGCCGTTTCTTTCGAGAGACTCGAAGATCTTGTCCTTTCTGAAAGAGAACTGTTCCACCACGTCTCCGAAAGGCGCAAGCTCTTCGGTGCTGTGGCGCAGAGTGTCGTTGAATACTTCCTTGTCGTCGTCATATACCGCGATCTTGCTCGAAGTCGAGCCGAGGTTCATGACGAGTATCCTTTCTTTTCCCATTTTTATTACCTCCGCTTATGTTTTTTTGTTTGCCTATAGATTCTAACATAATGAAATGAAAAAAAGTGAGCACTTTGAGAAGAACTCAAGTGCTCACCTGCAGTTATGAAATACTTATCTCGAAGAGGAGAAGCTCTTCAGCACCTCATCGTTGTTGTCGGAGTCTTCGTATTCGTTGGTGAGTCTGTACTTGTCGAGAAGGTACATGACGAGTCCGAGGAGCATGCCTACAACAGCGGCGAGGCTCATTCCCTTGAGCTGCACATCGCCGAGGTTGATCGCTATGCCCGAAAGGCCTACGACGAATACCACTGACGTCATCGCGAGGTTGCGCGCCTTGGAGTAATCGATCCTTGAGTCTACCATGAGACGGATGCCGGATGCTCCGATCATTCCGTAGAGCAGGAAGCTCACTCCGCCCATGACAGGGCCCGGAATGGTCTGGATGAGGGCGGACGCCTTGCCGATGAAGGAGAGGCAGATCGAGAAGACCGCAGCTCCGCCGATGACCCATACGCTGTAGACCTTTGTGATGGCCATGACTCCGATGTTCTCGCCATATGTCGTGGTAGGGCAGGAACCGCAGAAGCCGGAGAGGGCTGTCGAGAAGCCGTCAGCGAACATCGATCTGTGGAGTCCCGGATCCTTCAGAAGATCCTTGCCGACTACTTCGGATGTGACTACCTGGTGTCCGATGTGCTCGGATACGACTACCAGAGTAGCCGGGATTATGATCAGTATGGCCTGCAGATTGAACTTAGGCGTCTGGAACGCCGGGAGCTCGAACACGCTCGAGGATGCGAATGCCGAGAAGTCTACGAGCCCGAACACGAGAGCCAGCACGTAGCCGGCTATGATCGAGATCAGGATAGCGATCGCGCTTGCGAATCCCCTGTAGAGGACTCCTCCGAACACCGCGAGCAGCAGCGTTACGAGGAAGACGATCACTACTTTCGGGTCGAGGTCCTGCGCCATTGCGCCGTTCTCGTCGAGTATGCCCGCTGTCTGGGCCGCGCTTCCGGCGAGCTCAAGTCCGATCAGGGCCACTACAGGTCCCATCGCGGCAGGAGGCAGGATAGCGTCGATCCAGCTGGTGCCGACGAATTTTATCAGCAGCGCGACACAGCACATCAGAAGTCCGGTGACCACGAATCCGCCCAGAGCGTATCTGTAGCCGAGACCCGGCTGGGATATTACCAGAAGAGCCGGCGAGATGAACGCGAATGACGAGCCGAGGTAGGCCGGAGCCTTGCCCTTGGTGACAAAAATAAAGATAAGTGTTCCGATGCCGTTCATGAGTAAGGCGATGGAAGGACTTATCCCTAGAATGTACGGTACGAGGACCGAAGCGCTGAACATTGCGAATGTGTGCTGGATGGAGAGAGGTATCCCTTTAGCCAGAGGCACCTTCTCCTGGATCTGAATGATCTGTCTCTGCTTTGCCATATTTACCTTCTTTCTCAAAAATGCCCGGACAGACCGGGCCCCTTTAAATCACCGTGGATATTATACTGATGGAGGCGGGATATAACAATAGAAAAAGGCACCACATATTGTATTAAAAAAAGTTATCCGTACAAGACTGTGATAACTGACCACATCATATCTGCCCGGTCCTTCCGGGATAAATTGATGATAATATCTCAACGATATGATAGAATAATTTAAAACATGGGTAATGAAATAGACGAAAAAAAACTGAAAGAAGCAAAGGAGAAGCTCGCATGCCATATCGAGCCTCCTGAAAAGAAGGCTGAGAGCAGCGGCTCGCAGCCAGTTTCGTCATGCGGAAGTTCCGGAGCGCAGGCGGATTTCATCGACGAAAACGGCAAGGTGCTGCTGACGAGGATGACGAGTGCCGGCGGATGAGGCGCAAAAATAGGGCCGGGAGTCCTATCGGATATTCTGTCGGGTCTGCCTAAGATAAGCGACCCGCGCATTATGGTCGGATTCGAGAGCAGCGATGACGCCTGCGTATTCAGGGTGACTGATGACATCGCTCTCATCAATACGGTGGATTTCTTCCCGCCGATCGTGGATGACCCGTACATGTTCGGGCAGATCGCGGCGGCCAACGCCCTGAGCGACGTGTTCGCCATGGGAGGTCAGCCGAAGCTCGCGATGAACCTGCTCACTTTCCCTAATCCGACCCTGCCGATCGAGGCCGTGAAGGGAATACTCGAGGGCGGCAACGACAAGGTCTGCGAAGCAGGGGCCACTATCGTAGGCGGTCACAGCATAGATGACAAGGAGCCTAAGTACGGGCTTTCAGTAACAGGTTTTGCGCATCCTGACGACATACTCAGCAACAGCGCCGAAGCCGGCGATCTGCTCGTGATCACCAAGAAGATCGGAACGGGCATACTTACCACGGCGGCCAAGGTCGATCTTCTCACGAAAGAGGAGAACGACGAGATAGAAACGACTATGGCGTTCCTGAACAGGTACGCCTGGGAGGCAATGCAGGGAGTGAAAGTGGACGGATGCACGGACATCACCGGATTCGGTCTGATCGGTCATGCCGCCGAGATGGCAAGAGCCGGAGACGTAACGCTCGAGCTGTACAGCCACAAGGTGCCGGTCTTCTCTAAAGCGCTGGAGATGGCAAAGATGGGGATCATCCCTGCCGGAGCATACCGCAACAGGGAGTACACAGGGGGAGAGGTCATGGAATACCTCTCTAAGGATCCGGTACGCGATCCTGACACGATGGCGCTGACCGACTGCCTGTATGACCCGCAGTCATCCGGAGGTCTGCTGATCGCAGTAAAGGAGAGCGAGATCCCGAGACTGACTGAACAGCTTGGCGAGAAAGGCTGCGAGACGGCCGTCATCGGCTGCTTCAAGCCGAAGAAGGGGAGATTCACCATAGAGATTCACGATTAAGGAGATCGCATGAAATATCTCATAGCATCTGACATACACGGCTCCGCATACTGGTGCGGCAGGCTGCTGGAAACATTCAGAAAGGAAGGAGCGGACAGACTGCTCCTGCTCGGAGACCTGCTCTACCACGGACCGAGAAACGATCTGCCGCGTGACTACGACACGAAGAAGACGGCGGAGCTCCTGAACGGATACAAAGAGGATATACTCTGCGTCCGCGGCAACTGCGAGGCTGATGTGGACCGTATGATGCTCGACTTTCCGATAGAAGCCGACAACGCGTTCATCGACCTTGGCAGCCGCATGATCTTCGCGACGCACGGTCATGTATTCAACGGCGAAACGCCGCCGTATATGCACGAAGGGGACATACTCCTTGCCGGGCACACGCATGTGCCTGCCTGCGAGGACCACGGAAGTTTCATCTATATGAATCCGGGCTCGGTGTCCATACCGAAAGGGGAGTCGTGGCACGGATATATGACTTATGAGGAAGGAACTTTCCTCTGGAAGGATCTCGAAAACGAAGGCGAGGTAAAATACAGTTACAGCATATGAAAAACGGCAGGGCGATCCCCTGCCATATCAGAGCCGTAAGCTCGTCGCAGATATCTCTCCCTCGCTGTCACGCTCAGTGCGAGATATCTGCTGCGCACGGCATCAATAAGATCGGCCGGGGACTGCCCCGGCTTTGCTTTATCAATTACTGCTCATCTTTTCTTTTACGTACTGCGAGAACGCCTCTGCGGCTGGCGAGAGCGATATGCTCTTCAGCTTTATCATGTAGAAGCTGCGGTCTTCTTTGAAGTCCTTTATTTCTACCGTCCTGACCCTGTCGCCGAGTGTTGATGCTATTTTTTCAGATATGATCGACACGCCGAGTCCTGCCTCGACTGAGCGGACTATCGCGTCCATGTCATCGACGAGGGCCGCGACCTCGAATTCATCTTTTTCGAATCCGCGAGCGAGAGCTGCCGCTTCGAATGTCTTTCTTGTAGCCGATCCGGTCTCTCTCCATATGAAAGGATAGGAGAGGGCCTCTGAGAGATTGATGCTGCTCTTTACCTTGAATGACTTCGGCGCGATCATGACAGAGCTGTCAGTCGCGACCTTTACGCATTCTATGGAGCCGCTAGAGACGCTTTCTCCGACGAAGCCGATCTCGCCTATGCGTTCGGAGATGTTGTCCACCACGGTCTGGGTATCCGACATAGATACGTAGTACTGTATGCCGGAGTGTTCGCTTCTGAAGCCTGCCAGAAGATCAGGCAGGAAGGTGACGCCCGGGATGGATGAAGTCTGGATCTCCAGTATCCCTCCGATGTTCTCGTCCATATCGCTCAAAGCTTCGAAAGCCTGAGCTCTGGCGTTTATCATTTCGACGGCATATTTATAGAACTTAGAGCCCTGCGGAGTCATTTCAACTATCCTGCTCTTTCTGTCGAGCAGTTTGACTCCCAGTTCCTTCTCGAGATTTCTGATGTGGGTACTGATGGTGGGCTGTGTGAAGAAGGTCGCGTCCGCGGCCTTGCTGAAGCTTTTATATCTTACTACATTGACAAAAGCTTCGATCTGCTTGAAATCCATTGATCCTCCTAATCCATGCCGAGGAGCTGCACTCTGGACAGCCCCGGCGAGTCTGTTATTTCCCTCAACATCTGGTCGAGTTTTTTAGGATCCTCTCCAAGTTCGAGCGTGATGACCACGTTTGCTTTGGAGTCTACGGGAGGATTCTGAGTTATGGTCCATACGCTGTATCCGTAGTGCGAGATGATGTTCAGTACGGAAGAAAGGGTACCGACGCTGTGCTTCATCATCATGGAGATGATGGCGTGACGGCCCATAGAGACTGTGCTTATATCTCTTACCATATCCCTGTACTTATAGAAGGTGCTGCGGGATATGCCGACCATCTTGACGGCTTCGCTTACATCAGCGGCCTTGCCCTCGTCCAGCAGTTCTTTGGCGAGAGAGACCTTCTCACAATATGACGGCAGGAGTGCCTTGTCTACGATCAGGTATTTTCCTTCCATGTGATTCTACCTTTATTCAGTGCATTTTTCAATAACGTACGCCTTCATGTCAGCGATGTCGATGACATCGTCGTGGACCACAGGCTTATCGAAAATGCCGGCAAGTCCTGACGGCACCGGAGCGCCCGTGATATCCCTGACTCTCTTCATGTTGCCCTCGTCGGAGCCCGTAAGCTCTTCGCCCAGCGCCTCGAGCACGGCGGCAGAGAACTTGTACGGCGACGCTGTCGACAGAACGACTGCCGCCGCGGCATCGCTTTTGGCAGCATCGCTTCCGGATCTGTACTTTTCCATGCATGACCAGGCGATGGACGTATGAGTGTCCATAAGGTAATGACTGCGTCCGAATACGCTCCTTATTGCAGCGGCGCCTTCGACATCATCGGCGAACACTCCCGTGAACACCTTCTGTATCTCAGCGAGTTCACCGGCGGTGATACGGTATTCGCCTGTCTCTTCGAGCTGCTTCATGTAAGAGAGGGTGTGCTCAGGCCCGCATACGTAGTAGAGCAGCCTCTCGAGATTGCTCGAAACTAGTATGTCCATGGAAGGCGAGGTGGTCTTGTAGAACTCGCGCTTCCTGTCATAGTGTCCTGTCTGCAGGAAATCCGTGAGGACGTCGTTCCTGTTCGATGCGCATATGAGCCTGCCCACCGGAAGACCCATCTTGAGCGCGAAGTAACCGGCCATGATATCTCCGAAGTTGCCTGTAGGAACCACGAAATCCACCTTGTCTCCGTCGCTGATGGCTCCCTTTTCGAGGAGCTGGGCGTAGGCCGAGAAGTAATAGACTATCTGAGGAACGAGCCTTCCGATGTTGATCGAGTTGGCGCTCGAAAGCGAGACTCCGCTGACAGGATGAGGGATCTCTCTGAATAGCTTCTTGACTCCTGTCTGGGCGTCGTCGAAATTGCCTCTTATCGCACAGGCTGTCACGTTGGATCCCGCAGCGGTGACCATCTGCAGCCTCTGTGTATCGGATACTCCGCCGTGAGGGTAGAAGACGATGATGCCTGTTCCCGGTACATTCGAGAATCCCGCGATTGCTGCGCTTCCGGTATCTCCCGATGTGGCGGTGAGTATCATAATGTCGTCTGTGAAGCCGTTCATCTCCCTGGCGGCTGTCAGCAGGTTAGGAAGGGCGGAAAGAGCCACATCCTTGAACGCCGAGGTAGGGCCGTGGTAAAGCTCGAGCACGAATGCCTCGCCTTTGCTCCCGCTGACCTTTACAACAGGTGTGATCTCCGGAGCTGTGAACTTGCCTTCGTAGCTTCTTTCGACCAGTTCGTCGATCTTATCCGTGCCGTAATCGCCGAAGAAGACCTTCCATACGGTCTTCGCCATGTCGCGGAATCCGCCCTTTATGGCGTCGTGGTAATCGATCTTTATATCATCGAGCTTCTCAGGCACATACAGGCCTCCGCCCGAAGCCTGTCCGTCGAGGACGGCTTTGCCCGAACTGACTCTTATCTCTGCGTTTCTTGTGCTTACATAGTCGATCATGGATATTCCTTTATCTTTCTCCGTAATTGCAGTATTGTGTTATAATCGTTCGTGATTGGCGTAAATTGTTGAAAAAACGCCGTTGTTATGATACAGTAATCGCGTTTGAAAGACAAGTGTTTTTATTTCGCGTACAGAGAGGCGGGCAGGCAAAGGCGCCCGCAGGCAGAGGAAAACAAGGATGAAGATAGCTATTCTGGGATTCGGCACCGTCGGAAGCGGAGCATACGAAGAAGCGGAGATCGCAGGCGGTATCGAGGTGAAGAGGATACTCGCCAGACACGGCAGAGAAGGATACGGGCATCTTGATGATATCATCACGCCGGATATCGATGTCATAGCGAACGATCCTGAGATAGAACTCGTAATTGAGTCGATGGGCGGCATCGAGCCGGCAAGGGAGTACGTGCTCAAATGTCTCAGATCAGGCAAGCACGTAGTGACGCCGAACAAGAATCTCATCAGCGCCTGCTATGGCGAACTTATGGGCGAGGCCGAAAAGAACGGGGTGAAGCTCAGGTTCACATCCGCTGTAGGCGGCGGCATACCGTGGCTGTACAACCTGCTCAGGACAAAAAGGGCGGACAGCATCACATCTGTCAGGGGCATAGTCAACGGCACCTGCAACTACATACTCGATGCCATGTACGACAAGGGGGCGGATTTTGCCGAGATGCTCAAAAACGCTCAGGAGCTCGGATATGCAGAGGCTGATCCTTCTTCGGACATAGAGGGTACGGACACCTTGAGAAAAACGGTGATCAGTACAAACCTCGCGTTCGACGCAGCGGTCAGAGAAGACGACGTGCCGTGCTACGGCATCGACACCATCAAGGCCTGCGACGTGGCGTATCTCAAAGAGATGGGCATGGTATGCAAACTCATGATGAGCGCTGTGAAGAAAGACGGCAGGATAGAGGTCAGCGTAGAGCCGGCGGCATTCGGAAAGGACTCGCTCGAGGCAAATGTAAAGACCAACAACAACCTGATAACTCTCACGGCTGAGCATATAGGCACGCAGAGCTTCTACGGACAGGGCGCGGGGATGTATCCGACAGGGCAGTCCGTGATACAGGACGTCATAGATATACGGGACGGCAAAGAGATGGATATACCGGCCGCTTCATCGGGTCTCAAGGCTGACAACAGCGAAGCGGTCCGCAGATACTACATAAGGCATGACAGGATGTGCGAGCACATCGAGCCGTTCATCGATACTTTCGAAGAAAGGGACGGCATTTACTACTGCATCTCGAAGCCGGTGAAGGTGACTGAGATGCACGCCATGGGGCATCACCGTAAGGAGAAGGGCAAAGACATGTTCTTCGCGGCGCTTGCAGACTGAGATATTGACTGAGCCGCAAGCTCGTCGCAGATATCTTTCCCTCGCTGTCACGCTCGGTGCAAGATATCTGCTGCGCGCGGCAGCAAATATAACGGCCGAAGAGCCGGGAAAAGGATAAAGAATGTTGAAAGTTTTGAAATTCGGCGGATCGAGCCTGTCTGACAGCTCGCAGTTCGCAAAGGTAAAAAAGATAGTCGAATACGACAGTGCCCGCGAGGTGGTCGTGGTATCGGCTCCGGGAAAGAGAAGGAGCGAGGACAACAAGATAACAGACCTTCTCTACCTTATACATGCCCATATCCGTTACGGCGTTGCCTACGACAACGTGCTCGGTATGGTAAGGGACAGGTTCACTGAGATACAGAAGGAGTGCGGCCTCAAGACCGACATCGCGAAGATCATCGATGAGACTTTCGAAAAGGTCGACAAAAACACATCGGTCGATTTCATCGTATCGAGAGGCGAGTGCTTCAGCGCTATGCTGATGGCTGAATACCTCGGTTATGAGTTCGTCGATGCGGCGGACTGGCTCCGTTTCGGCTATGACGGCAGGGTCGATGCCGAAGCTTCGGAAGCGAAGCTGAAGGAGCTCAAGGGCATCTACGGACGCATCGTGACGCCGGGCTTCTACGGAACGTTCCCGAACGGCGAGGTCCACGTGTTCCCGAGGGGCGGCTCTGACATAACAGGAGCTCTTGCGGCTGCGTACCTCGATGCTGATGTGTACGAGAACTGGACGGATGTGTCGGGCATACTCATGGTCGATCCGAGGATAGTAAAGGATCCGAAGACTATCGCAAGAGTCACTTACGACGAGCTGAGGGAGCTCAGCTACATGGGCGCTTCGGTGCTCCACGAGGATACTGTCTTCCCGGTAAGGCTCAAGGATATCCCTGTCAATATCCGCAACACCAACGATCCGGAGGATCCGGGAACGATCATCAGGGAGAACTTTGAAGACGAGCTGGCTGAAGAGAACGAAAGGTTTATCACCGGTATCGCCGGCAAGAGGAACTTCTCGATCATCAACGTATACAAGAGCAGGATAGGTGAGGCCAAGATCGGTCTTCTGAGACAGGTGCTCGAGCTGTTCGACCGTTACGGCATACCTGTAGAACAGATCCCTAGCGGCGTGGACAGCTTCTCGGTGGTGTTCCCGAGCGAGAGCATCAAGACGAGGAAGCACGAACTCATGCACGAACTTGAGGATTTCGAAGAGATCGACAGCTGCGAACTGACGGAGGGCATCAGCCTGATCGCCATAGTAGGCCGCCAGATGGCGTACAGGACAGGCATATCCGGCAAGATATTCAAGGCGCTTGGAGACAACAGGATCAACATCAGGACGATCGAGCAGGGCGCCGACGAGATAAATATTATGATAGGAGTGTATAACGAGGACTTCGAAAGAGCCGTGAAGGTCCTCTACGACAGTTTCGCCAGGTAAGACAGACACAGGCGCTTCGCGGTCTGAGATCATGATAAGTATCGAAACAGAAAAGAAGGAACAGAAATGAAAAAGTACAATGTAGGAGTGATGGGCGCGACCGGAGCGGTCGGACAGGAAATGATAAAAGTGCTGGACGAGAGGAAGTTCCCGGTCGGCGAACTCAGATGCCTTGCGAGCGAGAGGTCGGAGGGAAAGATCCTTTCGACACCGTTCGGGGATATCAAAGTGGTAAAGACATGCGAGACCGCATTCGACGGACTGGATATAGTTCTCGGTGCTTCGGAAAACGACATAGCGGAAGCCATGGCTCCGCATATCAAAGCCGCAGGGGCTGTATTCGTGGACAACTCGTCCGCGTTCAGACTCGATCCTGAGGTGCCTCTTGTAGTGCCTGAGATCAATCCTGAGGATGTAGAGTGGAACAAGGGCATCATCAGCAATCCGAACTGCACGACAATAATCTCGCTCGTGGCGATCAACGCGATCAACAAGCTGTCCGAGATAGAAGGGATCTACGCATCGTCATACCAGGCGACGAGCGGAGCAGGGGCGGCCGGCCCTAAGGAGATGTACGATCAGTCCGCGGCCATCCTGAAAGCAAGAGAAGAAGGCGGCAAGGGCAACTCCTACGGAGCGGAGATCTTCCCGAAGGTCTTCCAGTACCAGATCGCATATAACGTGATCCCTCAGATAGGAGGCTTCGGAGAAAACCTCTATTCATCAGAAGAGATGAAACTCCAGAACGAAGGCCGCAAGATCATGCACCTGCCTGAACTTAAGGTGAGCTGCACATGCGTAAGGGTTCCGGTCGAAAGATCGCACGCCGTATCGATAGACGTGATAACGAAGGAAAGACTTGACCTTGAAGAGGTGAGAAAGGCAGTATCGGAGGCGCCGGGCGCCAGACTGTATGACGAACCGGACGAAAAGGTCTATCCTATGCCTCTTCTGACGTCCAATCAGGACATCGTATATGTCGGCAGGATCAGACGCGACCTGGTCAATGAGAACGGCATCAATCTGTGGTGCTGCGGCGATCAGGTAAGAAAGGGCGCGGCGACGAACGCCGTCCAGATTGCAGAGCTGCTGGTCAGGTAGCAAAGAGCAAATGAGTAAAACCGGGACTATAGACAGAGAATTCAAGCTGGATCATCGAAGCTGCGATGAGATCGCTGATATAATAAGCGGGTTCTGTACGGATGCCGGCGCGGATACGAGGGATGTACTGAGATACAGACTATCCGCCGAGGAGTGTCTGCTGTACTGGCTCAATCAGGGCCTTGAAGGGAGCAAGGTCACGCTTGCTGCGGGCAGGTACCTGTTTTCGAATTTTTTCAGCATCAGCATAGAAGCGGAAACAGGCAATCCGTACCTTGACAAGGAAAAGAGCGAAGTCTTCGGATCGTTCTGCGACAGCATCCTGGTGAGCCTGCACCTCAACCCTGAATACAGCATCAGGAACCGGGAGACCAGGATCAGATTCAAGGTAAAGAAGAAGCAGAGAGGCCAGATAGCGACGCTTCTCATGGTGATCGCAGCTGCTGCTGCATTCGGCGCGCTCGGACTGCTGATGCCTGAAGGTCTGAGACTGGGGATACTCAGCACTGTCATCGAGCCTATCTACGATACGTTTTTCAAAGTACTGGGATGCATCGCGGGACCGATGATCTTCCTTTCTGTTGCCTGGGGCGTTTACGGAATAGGCGATACCGCTACTCTCGGCCAGATAGGCAAAAAGATGATGCTGAAGTATACCGGCCTTGTCTTCATTGTCACAGCCTGCACCACAGTCTTCTTTCCTTTTCTGGGGCCGGGGCTTTCTGCCGCGGCGGACCAGGGAGGACAGCTGTCTACCATCACAGAACTCATACTTGGGATATTCCCTTCGAACATCATAGAACCGTTCACCAGCGGCAATACGCTTCAGATAATATTCCTCGCTATAGTCATAGGCATAGCGCTGTTGTATCTCGGCAGGCAGACCAGCTCGCTCGCGAAGGCGATAGAGCAGATAAATGTGCTTGTTCAGTTCCTTATGGAGCTGATAAGCCGCCTTGTGCCGTATGTGATATTCCTCGTGGTAGTCAATCTGATCTGGTCCGGCAATTTCACCACCATCAGCAGGATGTGGAAGCTCATCCTGGCTTTTGCACTGATGACGCTTGCGGTCACGCTGGCGATCCTGGCCTATGTATCGGGGCGCCACAGGGTACGCATATCCACTCTGATAAAAAAGAGCATGCCGGCGTTCCTCGTGGGACTCACGACAGCATCTTCAGCCGCAGCATTCGGTACAAGCGTATCCACCTGCGAGAAGAAGTACGGCATAGACAGCTCGATCGTCAGCTTCGGAGTGCCTCTGGGGATGGTGATAAACAAACCGGTATCCGGGCTGCTGAATCTGCTTCTGGCGTTCTACTTTGCAGATGTTTATGATATCCCGTGCTCCGTAGGATGGATCGTGGCGGCGATATTCGTCAGTGCGATGGTAGCGATAGCGTGCCCGCCTATACCGGGAGGAGGTGCAGCCGCTTACGCGATGCTGTATGTCCAGCTGGGCATACCTGATGCGGCGCTGGCTCTGACCCTTGCGCTGGATATGCTGCTCGATTTCATCGTTACAGCTTTCAGCGTGGTGATCATCCAGTATACTCTGATCGATATATCCGCAGGAATGGGCATGATAGACAAGAAAGTGCTCAGAAGCGAAGAAGTTTAAAAAATACAGCCGAAGAAGTTTTATACAGTTGAAAAAGTACAGAAGCAACAAAATGGGGACGGGCCTTGCGCCCGTCCCTCGTTACTTCTTTTATTAAGTTGTATAGAAGTTTTTCTGTTCTGTGTTTCGAGGCTGTCACCGGTCAGCTAACTGCTGATCTTTATTTGGTGTCCCGTATTTCTTCACCTCCGGATGCCTGTAAGCAGGCCAGCCTGTGCAGTGCTTCTATACCGAGACAGCCCCTCTCTCAAATGTTCCCATTGGTCTGTCCTCCGTTCTTAGTTTGCTTTCTTGTTGTCCACATTGTACTTCGATAAAAACAATATTGCAATACCTTACACGAAATATTAATGTATTAAAAGAATACAAAAAAACTCTTGATTTTTTGTGAAAGTTTACAATAGTTCTGAATCGACGGTATGCGGCGGACAGTATGTAGAAATAACGCGAGAAATCAATATAATAGACAATGACGGTATTTGAAGGGGTATTGATCTTATGAGGATCGAAGAATTTTTTGGATCGAACGGAAAACTGGCAGTTGCTTTCTCGGGCGGAGTCGATTCGGCGTACCTTCTGGCCGAGGCGGTGAGGTGCGGGGCTGACGTGAGAGCGTACTACGTGAAGTCGCAGTTCCAGCCGGAGTTCGAGAGGGAGGACGCGCGGAGGCTTGCGAAGACCATAGGAGCGGATCTTACGGAGATCAGGGCCGATGTTCTTTCCGATGAGACCATCGCATCGAATCCAGCGGACAGGTGCTATCACTGCAAGCAGCTGATCATGGGGACCATACTCAGGTCTGCTAAGGCAGACGGATATGAGCTGGTCTGTGACGGAACGAATGCATCAGATGATATTTCAGACAGGCCGGGCTTCAGAGCTCTGGGAGAGATGGGCGTCAGATCGCCTCTCCGGGAGTGCGGCATAACCAAGGAAGAGATCCGGCAAAGGGCAAGAAATCTCGGACTCGATGTCTGGGACAAGCCGGCCTATGCCTGCCTTGCCACGAGGATAGGCGCCGGCGAACGCATAACAGCTGACAAACTGAAGATCACCGAGGAGGCTGAGTCGAGGCTCTTTGATATGGGCTTCAGGGACTTCCGGGCAAGGATGAGAGGAAACGACGCTCTCATTCAGATCGCAGCTGACCAGCATGCTGATGCAGTGAGGCGCGGCAGCGAGATCAAAAGGACGCTCGCGGATATGTACGATGATGTCAGGATCGACCCGGAGCCGAGATGATGCAGAGGCGGAAAAATGATGCACAAATAAACAAATAAAGTAAGATATATAAAAAATAACAAAGCATATCTAAGATGAAGACAAAAGAAATGGACATACATGAGATACTCAAGGCTGTCGAGAGCGGAGCGATGAGCGCCGATGATGCCGTGACGCATCTGAGGCTCAAGCCGTATGATGACATAGGCTATGCGAAGGTCGATCTTCACAGAAAGCTGCGGCAGGGCGTCGCCGAGGTGATATACGGCGAGAGCAAGACCGCAGAGCAGATCGAAGGGATCATACGATCGATGGCGGCCGCCGGCCAGAGCTGCATACTGATAACCAGGCTCAGCGCTGACAAGAGCGCAGAAGTCGAAGCCGGGATCAGCGATCTCGGGTTGAAGTACAGCTATCATGAAAAGGCGAGGATAGCCGTGACCGGCGATGTGCCTGAGCCGTCGGGACTCGGCCGCGTCGTCATAGCGACCGGAGGCACGAGCGACATACCGGTAGCCGAGGAGGCGGCAGTCACATGCGAAGCTCTCGGCAATGAGGTCGTCAGGCTTTACGATGTCGGAGTCGCCGGGATACACCGACTGATGGACAGCAGGGAAGATATAATGAAGGCCAGCGTGGTCATAGCGATCGCGGGCATGGAAGGCGCTCTTGCGAGCGTGGTCGGAGGCATGGCGGACTGCCCTGTCATCGCGGTACCTACAAGCGTCGGATACGGCGCGGCGTTCGACGGACTTGCGGCCCTGCTTTCGATGCTCAATTCATGCGCCAGCGGCGTGGCCGTCGTCAACATAGACAACGGATTCGGCGCGGGCTACCTGGCGCATCAGATAAACCACATGAAAAAGAGGGACTGAGGACTTAAAGAGGGATCACAGAAATGAAGAGACTGTATATCGACTGCGGCATGGGAGCCGCCGGTGACATGCTCACCGGAGCCCTGCTCGAACTCATGCCTGACAGGGAAGAGGCGCTTGCGATGCTGAACGATGCCGGCATACCCGGCATAAGGTATGAGGCCGAAGACAGCGTGAAGTGCGGCGTCAAAGGCACGCATGTGACGGTGACATATAACGGCGAAGAGGAAGTTACCGAAGATGTGAGCAGCGAAGAGGCGCATGCTCACGGACACGGGCATGACCACGATCACGATCTCGATCACAATCATGAGCATGGACATGCGCATCACACTCTCGGGGATATCGAGGATATCATCCATTCCCTGAAGATCTCCGAAAGCGTAAAAGAAGATGTGATCGGCGTGTACGAGATCATAGCCGAAGCTGAGAGCACAGCCCACGATGAGCCTGTATATGAGGTGCATTTCCACGAGGTCGGGAGCATGGATGCGGTAGCCGATGCTGTTGCGGTGTGCATGCTGATGGACAGGCTGGCTCCGGAGGTGGTGATAGTTTCGGACATCCACGTCGGTGCGGGCTTTGTGAAATGCGCTCACGGAGTGCTTCCTGTGCCGGCGCCGGCTACTGCGAACATACTGGCGGGCCTTCCGGTGTACGGAGGAGAAGTGCAGGGAGAACTCTGCACACCGACGGGCGCAGCGCTTCTGAAATACTTCGGCACCGAGTTCGGCACGGCTTATGAAGAGACCGGGGAGAAGCAGAACACCAATATCGGACGCGGGATGGGGCGCAAGGATTTCGACAGACCTAACTGCGTGACCGCATACCTTGTGACAGACTGACATGGCCGACCGGGGACAGACCCCGCGGCCGGTGATCATGCTGCCGCGCGCAGCAGACATCTTGCACTGAGCGTGACAGCGAGGGAAAGATGTCTGCGACGAGCCTGCGGCTCTGTGAATGCTGCGGGTGCTGTCGCTGCGACCGGCGCTGAATAAAAGAGGGACCAAGATGAAAGACAGAGTATGCGAATTCGAATGCAATATAGATGACATGACGGCGGAGGAACTCGCCTTTGCGGCAGAGCGCCTGATGGAAGAGGGCGCGAAGGACGTGACCCTGACTCCTGTCGTGATGAAGAAGGGACGGCCGGCAACCATGCTGACGGTCATGATCCCGGATGAAGAAGACGAAAAGGAACGCATGGCGGGCCTGATCTTCAGATATACGACGACCATAGGCATTCGCGAGATCATATCCGAAAGGTACATACTTGACAGGGAAGAGAAACTCGTCGACACTCCGTACGGAAAGGTGCGCTGCAAGTTCGCAAGCGGCTTCGGCGTGAAGAGGCATAAGTTCGAATACGAAGACCTTGCCAGGATAGCAAAAGAGCGCAGGACAGGCATTTCAGATATCAGAAGCGAGCTAGAGGGACTGCTAGGAGACTGACGCTGAAGGGACGATATGCTTAACGATAATTATATATACGAAAAGCAAAGGTGAATCGAAAAATGGCAAAGGATCTGCTTGCAAGAATAAATGAAACTGTGACATTTCTTAACGGAAACGGCATAAAGGACCCGGATGTCGGAATAATTCTCGGCTCGGGCCTCAACGACTACGCTGACAGGATAAAGAATCCTGTGGTATTCAGCTACAACGATATCCCTAACATGCAGGCGGGCAAGGTGTCCGATCACAGGGGCCAGATGGTCTTCGGCACATATCTCGGAAAGAAGGTCCTCATCATGGCGGGGCGCTTCCACTACTATGAGAGCCGGGACATGGAAAAGGCATCGTATGCTGCCCGGGTCATGGCGGCGCTCGGCGTGAAGAGGTTCATACTCACAAACGCCGCGGGATGCGTCAACCCGGACTTCGGCAAGGGAAAGCTCATGCTCATAAGCGATCACATCAATTACTCCGGCGATAACCCGCTGATGGGACCGAACCTGGACGAGTACGGACCGAGATTCCCGGACATGACGTACACATACAACAAGGAGCTCAGGGACGCACTGAAGGAGAAAGCGGCGGCTGAAGGCATAGAACTCTGCGAGGGAGTATACATGATGTTCACCGGACCGTCCTTTGAGACGCCTGCAGAGATAAGATTTGCAAGGATCATAGGCGCCGATGCGGTCGGGATGTCTACGGTTCCTGAAGCGATAATAGCAAACCATGCGGGACGCGAGATCATCGGGATATCGTTCCTGTCCAACCTGGCGGCGGGAATGCTCGACCAGGCTGTCACAGGCGAAGAGGTGATGGAAGCCGCTGAAGGTATAAAGGATACGTTCGCGAAGGTCCTCGACCTTGCAATCGGGATATAGAAAATATAGAATATAGCGGTTGAAATCAAATATATAGAAATCGGAGTACTTAAACCAAATGGAAGCAAAACTTACAAGAGAACAGGCAAATGATCTTCTTCACAAGTATGTGAAGGGGGAGAACTACATCACTCACAGTTACGCGGTCGAGGCCATCATGAGAGGCCTCGCGAAGAGGCTCGCCCCGGACGATGTCGAATACTGGGGCATCTGCGGACTCCTGCACGACCTCGATGAGGAAACGGCGCCGTGGAGAGACGACTTCGGGACTCACGGACCGAC
>JAFRFA010000153.1:0-18299 GCA_017434585.1 Mogibacterium sp.
CAGGGACACGGGCCGGCATATCGTCTCAAAACGGCAGATCGACCCCCGGAAGGATCATCTCCCCTTCATCCATCAGATCATAGTACACGTAGTTGTCATCGAGTTCCGCAAGGAATGATCTTAAGTATCTGTCATCCCTGAATGGCTGTATGAAGCTCAGTATGAACCTGCCGTTCACCGCGGATATCTCTATGAGAGGCGTCCGGCATATGCTGTTCGTATGCAGCCTGAAGTCGCGCACGTAGCGCTCGGCGTCTCCGAAATTCCCTTTGCCCACGTAGCTGACCCCGGCTGTTATGATGCTGTCCGTCATTGCCGAGGCCTTTTCTGCGAATTCTCTCCTCTCCCGGTCCGTGCCCTGCGAGAGCACCATCTCAGCCATGGCTCTCTGCCCCGCCGCTTCTGCCAGGACATGTTCATCCATCGTCTGCGCGAACACCATTCCCCGGTATGCCGTCGCCTGCCTGTCGAGAGGCCATTTTCTCATCTCAGGTCTGTATTCGAGGACGGCGCCTCCCACGAGCGGGTGGTGAGTGAGCGGAGCTTTCAGAGCTTTACGCATGTTTACCGCCAGCAGCACTCTCAGGCAGGCTCCGGCATCCGGATGCAGCCTTTCTATGGCACGGCTCAGAAAGAGCGCCGTCATCGTGCCGGGGCTCCCGTCATTCTCATGATTGAAGCGCATGAATTCTTTTTCGTCTATCGCGATGTCCCACACCCTGTGACGATCGCTGATCTCTATCCCGCTTTCGTCCGCAAGGCAGAGGGACGGCCCGATGTCAACCGGCTGTCTTGCTTCGACATCCGTAAGGCCGAGAACGGGATCCTCCCACTCGGCAGGGCTTATCTCATCGCCGCAGAGCCTGATGCCCTCCGGTGACAGAACGGCTTCATAGCGCATGCCGCAGTAGTAGTGCAGCAAGGTTCGCACTACCTCGTAGGCGCCCGTCCCGTCTGTGATGGCGTGGCTTATATCGAAATTGATCCAGCCCCCGTTGTACGAGAAAGCCATCAGATGTCCGTTAGCCTCTTCCGAGCCAAGCCTTGTCCCTTCTCTGGAATCCGAGAGGACTACAGTCCTTTCGTTTGGCGCAAGCACCCAGTCCCCGCCTTTTTTCTCAAGCTGCACGCAAAAGTAAGGGTAGCGCTCCGCGCACCTGTCCACGGCATACCTCAAGGCTCCGGGATCGACGGCCTTCTTCAGCCTTATCCCAACCCTGATCACATTCGGCAGCCTCTCTGTTGAATTGTAGAGACTCATGGCCTCGCGAAATATCTTCTGATCCATCGATCACCTTTCCTGTCCGGTGTTCTGCAGAATCATCTATAGAATTCCCTGAAGAACTGTATGTTGGCCAGCATAGGCCTCAGACCTTCGTTCTCTTCCTTTCTGACGACCTCTACTATCCTGTCATTGACCGGCGTAGGAACGCCGTACTTCCTGCCCCACTCGCAGACGACTCCGTTGATGGCATCGATCTCGCAGGGCTTTCCCTTATCGACATCCTGCAGCATCGAAGGGTATATGCTGCTGTGCTTTTTCATCGCGACCGGGACAAGAAACTCTGCGATCTTCTGTTTCGCACTGTTATTGTAGTAGAAGAGCTTCGTGATGTCCTTGCCCTGCACAGGCGCGAATTCGACGCCCCCCGCGTGAGCGGCGTCAATACATTCCTTCATGCATTTTACAGCAACTTTTCTTGCAGGCTTCCATCCCGCCACGTCGCCGAAGGTCCCTCCTATGACGGTCCCGAGGCCCGAGAAGGTCGCGTTGATCAGAAGCTTGGACCATCGCGCGCCTATCAGGTTGTCCTCAATGTCGACCGGACACATGTGCTCGAGCACCTCCTTCACCCTTGCGATCTTTTCGTCGCCGACCGCCTTCATGCCGCCCATGTGGAACGACAGGCTGTCCGGTTCGCTCGTCAGGACGCAGCAGCCCGGTTCTGTCATGGTGGCTCCCCATTCGACCAGGCAGCCGAGGGTCCTGTCCTCGCCGATTATCTCAGCTATCCCGGGTTCGGGGATTCCGTTCTGAAGCGTCACGATGACTCCGTCATCCGCGAGCATCGGCCTGAGCATGGTAACGACCTCAGGATTATGGAGCTGCTTGGTCATCAGGAATATGATGTCGTAAGGCCCCTCCATCTGATCGGGCAGTATCGCATTCACGGGAGTCGTGAAATCGACGGTCCCCGTGACATGCGCCCCGTTCCTGCGAAGGGCTTCCACATGTTTTACATTCCGGTTCACGAGTTCGACCGGAAAACCGTTTTCAGTCAGATAAGCGCCCAGTATCGTGCCGAGCGAGCCGGCGCCGTAGATCGCACATTTCATAGTCATTCCCCTCTCCCTTCTATGTTTCCATGACCCGGACTTCCTTTATGAAAAAGTCCGTGCCTGCTATCACGTCTTTATCGAAGCTGCCGCAGTCCGGGCAGATCCCTTCGCACGCATTGACCGGAAATTCCCTGCCGCAGCTGCGGCAGCGTCCGACAGCCTTTATCACATCGATCACCAGCTCGGATCCCCTGAGAAAGTCGTAGTCGTCGGATATTACGGAATAGCCGTCAAGCAGGAATTCCGGCACCACAGTCGTAGCCTCTCCAACTTCGATGACGACGGCATCGATCCTTTCGAGGCCGTTTTCCTTTACTACCTGCTCTACTTTTTCTGCTACTCCGTACAGAAGCGTAAGTTCATGCATCTATTTTTCTCCGGCCGCAAATGCAAAAGCCGCGCACATCAAAAGCGCGGCTGTTCTCTTGAGTATTCTGTGATCTGTTATATCCATCATCTTCAGATTTGTTCAGGAGCCTTATCTTCCGGCTCTTCCTGCATACCGTTAAAGCGGAAGCCGAGCATAGTTATATCGTCGAACTGATCGGCTTCGCCGACGAACCCGTCCTGATCCTTTTTCAATGCATAAAGCAGTTTCTTCATGGAAGCTTTTTTATTCCGGCTGAGCGCCCTGAGCATGCGCTCTTCGCCGTACTGTTCCTCTTCGATATTGATAGCCTCAGGTACGCCGTCCGTATAAACGAAGAGGGTATCGCCCGGATCGAGATGGATGTCGTATTCTCTGTACTTCATGTCTTCCATGCATCCGAGAGGCAGGCCATGCTTGTCCTTGAACGATTCGAATGCTCCCGAACTCCTTCTTACAGCAGGATACTCATGACCCGCATTGGCACAGCGTATGTCTCCGGTCTTAAGATCGACTATGCCTATCCACACCGTAACGAACATGCTGGCCTCGTTGTTGGTGCAAAGCTCGTTGTTTACTCTCGCGAGCATCTCACCCGGATCGCAGCCGCTCTCGGTAAGTCCGCGGACCGCCGTCTTGCTGCGCATCATGAAGAGAGAGGCCGGTATGCCCTTGCCCGACACATCCGCTATGACAAGAGCCATCCTGTATGAATCGATAAAGAAGAAGTCATAGAAGTCCCCTCCGACCTCCTTGGCCGGATCCATCGTCGCAAAGAGTTCAAATGCATCGTTGTTGAAGTCGAAGTTCTTAGGCAGCGCGGACGCCTGAATGGTCCTTGCCAGCATGAGCTCCTGCTCTATCCTCTTCTCGGCCGCCTCGATATATCCCTTCAGTGCATCCACCGTCAGGTTGATGTCATCCGAAAGCGAAGCGAATTCCGATGAGTTGTATACGCTGACCTTCTCGTCGAGGTCTCCTTCTGTGATCTTGTTGAGAGACTCATTGACCTTTATGAGATTGTCCACCACGAGGCTCTGTACAAGTACCGAAATAAGCACGTATATGACCGTGAATACCAGAATGTCAGCGAGTAAGGTCTCATATGCCTGAGCATCGCGGGACAGGTATATGGTATCGTACGGCATGACTATGAGGAGCCTCTTACCCGGATCTGTCTCCATATGCGCTACCTTGCACATCCATTCACCATATTCCGTTTTCACGTCAAAGTAATCTGAGTCCTTATGCTCCTTAGCAGCATCGAGCGTCTCTCTGAAAGCAGGCCAGTCGCGGAAACCGGAGATCGGGTTGCCCGATTCATCCACTATCACGAAGACTCCGTCGTTGGCGATATATATCTCCATTTTTGAAAGGTCAAGTCCGTTTTCCTTGTACATTTCGTAATTATAGTCGGTATATACCTGTGCGATCTCCATCTCGAGCCTTGCGTTCTGTTCGGCAGAGAATGTCTGCAGGGAGTAGTTGAACCAGAAATTCATCAGCAGCACAACAGCGGTCACACCGAAAAGCCATACCTGGAATCGGTGAGATACTGTTACTTTATTGTCTTCAGTCCGTACGAACGGATTGTGCCATTCCCCGCTCATGACCTTGATCAGGATAGAGGACACCATAAGACCGAGCCCGGTGAACAGTATCATCGGCAATGCGCATATCCTCACCACCCCGAATGCCATGGACACATCGTCCCTGTTGCTTACGAGCACCATGTACATGTGGAAGACCTCGATGACGCATCCCATGAAGAACGAGTAGGCCAGCGAAGGCTTCTTGCCCTTGAAGAGATACATGTTGAGGAAGGCCGCAAAGAAGCCGGCGAGGCAGGTCGACAGGCTGCAGGCGATAGTCGTAAATTCTCCTACATTGAAGTATTTTCCGGCGATGTAACGTTCAAATGCGCCTATGATACCCGCTATGACACCGGAAACAGGGTCAAAGAACAGACCCGCCGACATCGGTCCTATATCCCTTACATTGAGGACCATGTCGCCGAAGTTGACGCCGAAATGAGTCGAAGCGATCGAGCAGCATCCGAAAATGATACCGATCACGACCCTGTCGCGCGTAGTCAGCTCCTTGTTTTTGTAATACCTGAACATCAATACCGTCACGATGACATATGCCGCCGTGTGTATCGACATTCTCAGCATCATTATGAGCCTTGAAGCAAAGGATATTGCCACTCTGGTTCTCCCGTTTCTTTTCTACCTGGAAAACTGCTTGTTTTCTTCTTCTCTGAACTTTCTGACGGCGATCTTCATGTCGCGCTGCCTGCGGTAGTTCTCAACGAACTTCGAGCGGAAGCGGATCGAGTGGATCGGCTCGTCGAATTTCTTTATCAGATGGATAGCGTCGAACTTGCACCTTGTCGTGCAGACTCCGCATCCGAAGCACTTGTTCTGATCGACCACGGTCGCTCCGCATCCGAGGCAGCGCTCGGTCTCGGCCTTGAGCTGCTCTTCCGTGAAGGTCAGGCTCTCGTTATGCTTTGAACCGGCTTTTGACTTGTCGATCCCCGGCACCTGACGCTTGATGTTGTCCCAGCTGATATGATCGAAATCGAGGTCGCTCTTGTCGAGAGCGGTGAACTCTCTTCTGTCTCTGGCCAGAGTCAGGCTGTGTCCCGGCCATACGAAGCGGTTGATGGATACCGAGGCCTCCTTGCCGGCTGCGATGGCATCGATGCAGAACTTCTGTCCAGTATAGATGTCGCCGCCTGCAAAGATGTCAGGCTCGCTCGTCTGGTATGTGAGAGGATCGGCTTTGACGAAGCCTCTGTCAGTGAGCTCCACATCGACTCCCGTGAGCAGCTTGCCCCAGTCAGGTCTTTGCCCTATGCAGTACAGCACTGTATCGCACTTCGCCTCTTCGGTAAGCTTGTCGTCGAACTTCGGAGCGAACTTTCCGTCCTTGTCCTTTACACTTATGCACTTTCTGAACTTTATGCCGGTGACTTTGCCGTTCTTCGTGATGACTTCTGTCTGGCCCCATCCGTCGTGGATGGCGACGCCGTCTTCTTTGCAGTATGC
The DNA here is from genome assembly GCA_017434585.1 of Mogibacterium sp. Classification (GTDB taxonomy): domain Bacteria; phylum Bacillota; class Clostridia; order Peptostreptococcales; family Anaerovoracaceae; genus Crickella. The sequence goes on from JAFRFA010000153.1 coordinate 5,761, forward strand.
CTGGTCCTCTTCGCCCATCGGCATCTCATCGTAGGACTCGAGGCAGTAGAGATCGACCTTCTTCGCGCCGTATCTCTTTGCCGTGCGGGCAACATCGGCTCCGATGCTCCCCCCGCCGATCACGACGACATTGCCCGAAAGCTCCACGTCATTTCCGCGGTTGATATCTTTGAGAAACTCGACGCCGGCGGTAACGCCTTCAGCATCGTCTCCCGGGATACCGAGCCTGCCGCAGTCCTGAAGTCCGATGCCCAGATAGAAGGCTTCGAAGCCCTCTTCACGAAGCTGTGGAATGGTCACGTCCGTACCGACATCGACTCCGCATCTGAATTCGACTCCAAGCTGCCTCAGCACATCGATCTCGGCGTCCACAACGTCCTTTTCGAGCCTGAATGCAGGGATGCCGTTCACGAGCATACCGCCAGGCCTTGCCTCCTTTTCGAATACGGTCACCTTGTAACCGCCGGCTGCCAGATAGTAAGCGCATGAGATCCCCGCCGGGCCGGAGCCTATGACGGCGATCTTCTTGTCGTGATCCCAGAGCTTGTTCGGGATGAACCTCTGCGAAGCTTCGATCTCCCTGTCGGCGATGAACCTCTTGATCTCGTCGATGGCGACGGCCTGGTCTATCTCGCCTCTCGTGCACTCGTTCTCACAGTTATGCGGACAGATGCGTCCGCATACAGCAGGAAGCGGGTTCTCTTTCTTGATGAGCTCGAGGGCTTCCATATACTTGCCCTGAGCAGCCAGTCTTATATATCCCTGTACCGCGATATGCGCAGGGCATGTGGTCTTGCACGGCGATGTGCCTGTCTCGACCACGTTCTTTCTGTGATCTCTGTAATCCGGATCGTATCTTTCCGGACCCCACTCAAGATCGTCCGGAAGCTCGGCCGGGATATGGACTATCGGAGTCTTCGAGCAGATCTTCTGTCCGAGCCTCAGAGCGTTGTTCGCGCACGTCTCTACGCACTGTCCGCAGGCAACGCATTTCTCGCTGTCGATCTCGGCGACGTAGTTGCTGCGCACCATGTTAGGCGTTCCGTAGTATGTCGCGCTGCCCAGAGCCATGCATGACTGCGGCTGGCAGTTGCAGATCGCGAACGATATGCCGCTTTCAAGAGTCGTTATCTGATGTATGCAGCCGAGCTCCTCCGTCCTCTTCAGATGCTCATAGACCTGCTCCTTTGTGAGCCTTTCTCCGCGGCCGTGGCGAAGCATCGACTCGGCGAGAAGTCCCATGTATATGCACATGCCGTCCTCGAGATCGCCTGTGCCCTCGCCCATGATACGGCGCACCCTGCGGCACTGGCAAGGCACTCTGCAGAATGCTCCGCCGATAGTAGTCTCTATCAGCGTGCTGAGCCTGTCCATGGTCATGATCTTCGTGCCGGCAGGCAGCGAGCTTTCGACCGGAACGACTCTCATTATCCCGACGCCCATAGGACTCGATGCGGCTACCTTGGAATACGATTCAAAGGCATGTCTCTGGAAGAAGTACGAGATCTCAGGGTGAGCTTCGTTATACTCCTTGCTTCTGGCCAGCTGGAACTCGAAGATACCAGGCGCGAAAGGCACCAGCAGATAGAGTTTGGCTCCGCCCTTACCGAGTTTTACGTCCATGAAGTAAGCCTTCTCGGCGCAGTCCTCGAGTATCCTCTTGACTCTTTCAGGCTTCATGCCCGTCTTCTTAGCAAGGCTCTTCGCGGTCGCCGGCATCACCAGCTTCATATGGCTCATAACAGTCAGTTCGTCATCTGTCAGCAGATAATCGAGCAGCTGGTATTCGGCGCATTCCGGATTGATATCGAGTTCCTTGGCGCACATCTCTGTGGCAAGCCTCATCAGTTTGTCATGTCTTGACTCCATCAGTTGTTTCTCCTTATCAGGCATTGTTTTCGCACTGTTACATACTGCATAAATTCTACCATATTTATGCAGTTGAATGTGGAACAAAATAACTAACGGTGCCTGACCCCGTTAGTTGTGTTTAACGGGGTCAGGCACCGTTAGAGGCATCGCTGATCACTTCGCAGAGCAGCTCCGCCAGCTGCCGGTGTCCTTCCTCTGTCAGGTGTTCGCAGTCGTACGATGACACTTCAGCCCTTTCTCCTGCGTCCGCAAAGAGAACGCTATGGCGCTCTGCGATCTTTTCATACAGCGGAGCGAGTTCCCTCGACTTCATGACTGATGCGGGATCGAGCTCAGCAGCAAAAGGCGAAGCCTCATAGTTTTCACCTATCGGCACAGGCGCCGCCACTATTATCTGCGGCACGTATCCCTGAAGGCCCGGAGCTTCTGCTTCGGTAAGGCTCACCAGGGTCTCCATGCCCGAAGCGATGTCGCCTGCCGAAAGGCCGAGCTCCTCATTGCAGTCGTTCGTGCCGAGCATGATGATGAGGATATCTACCGGCTTGTGCGTGCCGAGACAAGCGACAAAGGAGGATGCGCCGTTCTTCCACAGCGCGCCGGATCTGTTATATGCCGTCGTCCTCCCGTTCAGTCCTTCTGAGATCACCTCATATCTGTCTCCGAGCATTTCTCCGAGCAGGCTCGTCCATCTCTTTTCATAAGGATATCTGCCGCCTGTTTCAGGGTCGTATCCGTAGGTGTTCGAGTCTCCGTAGCACAGGACGCTTATCCTGTCGTGGCCCCTGTCCTTGGTCAGCGCCTTGTCAAGATCGGCTTCCATCTGCTCCCTGCCGCAAAAGAGTATGGTCTTCATGCCCAGTCTCTTCGCCGCCGCGATGTTGCACGGCGTGTCGTCTATGAAAATACATTCCTCCGCCGACAGGCCGTACTCTTTCAGAAGCATCCTGTATATCTCAGGATCCGGTTTTATCCTGTTCACGCGGCACGACCATATGCCCCCGTCCATGTGTTCCGTGAAGTCGTAGGCCTGAGGATTCGACCCCATCACGTGCTCCGACATGTTGGACAAATAGAGGACCCTTAAGCCCCTCCGCCTGATCGATTCGATCAGCGGGATGGCCCATTCGCGCCTCTCGATGCATTCGCCCACTCTCTCAAAGGCTTCATCTATCTCTTTTATGTATCCGGGTTCTGCGTCGTAAAAGCGCGCGAGGACCTCTTCTTCGCTGAGCACTGCTCTGTCGAGTTCCTTCCAGTCCCCTCCGCCGAACATCGCGCCCGTCACGCGGACGGCCGTCTCTTCGTCAAAGAGCTCCCTCATGTAGCGGTCCCAGTCAAAGCCTATGAGAACCTTTCCTATGTCGAATATTACAGTAGTTATCATTTCTTTTTCCTCTTCGCTGACAGATACAGCCTTGTTGCGTTTATCTCGAGCTGTCTGCGGCTCACTTTGCCTTCTTTGAGCCCCTTCAGCAGAGTCTTCCAGTCAGCTTTGCTTCCCGGCATCAGCACATCGCCTCCGGCCGCCGCGACCTCCCATGCGAGCGGCAGCCCGTACCTGCCTCCGCTCATCGCCGCGCGCACTATCCAGTCCGTCATGACTATGCCCCTGAATCCGAATTCGCATCTGAGTATGTCCCTTATGAGACCTTTGTGCGACGCGGTATGGGTGCCGTTCAGAAGATTATACGAGGTCATGACCGCGCCCGGCTCCGCCTCTCTGACGCATATGCCGAAGCCTCTGAGATAGATATCTCTCATGGCGCGCTCGGACACGAGCGAATTGCTGCTGTATCGCATGGTCTCCTGATTGTTAGCCGCGTAGTGCTTTATGGTCGCGAAGCGTCCCTCTTTCGACTGCGCGCCTCTGACGACGGCCGCAGCCATTTTTCCGGATACCAGAGGATCCTCCGAATAGTACTCGAAGTTCCGTCCGCAACGGATATCCCGGTGTATGTTCAGGGCAGGCGCGAGCCAGAAGTCCACGCCGTATTCAGCCATCTCTTCGCCGGCTATGTTTCCCATCCTCTCAGCAAGAGCGGTATCGAAGGACTGGGCGACAGCACTCGCCGCAGGCAGCATGGTGCAGCTCTGCTCGTATATCTTCGTCCCCGGTTTTATCTTCTTCGGTCTGGCAAGCAGTCTGTACAGCAGATCCGGGATCACTTCGCTGAATTCCCTGATCCCGTCGTTGGTGACGTTGTGTATGCCTTTTTCGTCCCTGTAGTACTCCCTTTCGAGGCGCAGCCCTGCAGGGCCGTCCGCGGTCACGACCGCAGGAAAACCTTTTTCCGTCAGCCTTGTCGTAAAGTCTCCGGCAGCGCCTGCAACAGTCGCACTGGCCTCGCCGATGACACTGAACTGCCTGTCGCTGAAGTGCCCGATGCCCATATAGCAGAGTTCCTCATCTGTAAGCCCCTCTGCGAATGTGCATGTCTCTTCGGCAAGCCCGTAGTCCACGGTTTCTGTTGTAAAATCAGCAGGATCGAGCGGGATGCGCTTCGCTCCTTTCTCCTCAGGCTTTAGCCTTGGATCAGGTCTCCAGTCTTTGGATCCGCAGTCCCCGAGCACGTTCTTCGCCTTCAGCAGGGTGACGGACTCAGGCAGTACGAGCACTGCCGCCGTCTTTGTATCCGCACTCGAATCGCCGGCCAGCACGATATAATCTCCTGCCTCGAGTATGTACGAAGCGGAATCTTCATCGTATGAAGCGAGATCTTTCATGTCAAAGAACAGGCTGATCCTTTCGGATCCTCCGGCATCGATCATGTCCGTCTTTGCGAAGGCCGCGAGAGTCTGGTAAGGCTGGTCGAGCTTTCCCTCAGGCACAGAGACGTATATCTGTACGACCTCTCTTCCCGGATAATTCCCCTTGTTCTTTACACTGATGCTGACTCTCACTTCCGTTCCACTGACCGTGACGGAAGGCTTCCCGAGCGAAAAGTCAGTATATGTCAGTCCGTATCCGAAAGGATACAGCGGCTTCACGCCTGTTGTATCGAAATATCTGTATCCGACGTATATCCCTTCGAGATAGCGGATGTCGTCCGGTCCGCCGAAATCGCCGATACCGCAGTAGTCTCCCCATGCAGCCCACGTCGTCGCGAGCTTTCCCGACGGAATGCTTTTTCCGAGCAGTATGTCCGCGAGTATGTCCCCGGACAGCGGACCCAGCTGCGAGAACTGCAGTATGTTATCCGCGTCCGCTACTTCGGACAGATCCACCGGTCCGCCCGTGTTGAGCACGAGCATGAACTTTTCGAACCTTGCGTTCAGAGCGTTTATGTCCCTGACCTCTGTCTCCGTGAGAAGAATGTCTCCGCGCTCAGCCTTTCTGTCATTGCCCTCGCCGCTTACTCTGGAGAGCACATATATACATATGTCTCCCGGGTAATCCGTCGAGAGACTGTACGCGGGCTCAGGCATCGCCATGCCCATCAGTCCCGCAAGACCGGATATCCCTTTCACCTGCTTTTTCATGCGGCTCATCCACTCATCTCGGGCATTTTCGCGTATCAGGTCATAGCGCTTCAGCCAGTAATCAGTTGTGACGGTAAAGCCGGCAGCCCTCAGTCCTTCATCGATGCTGACGACCTTCTTCGAATATACATCGCCGGAGCCGGTCCCTCCGCGCACGGTATGTCTCGCGCCGTTTCCGAAAAGCGCGACGCTGCACGGCTTTTCGAGAGGGAAGCTCCCGTCTTTTCTGAGGAGAAGCGTGCATTCAGCTGCGAGTTTTCTTATGAGTTCCGCATTGTTCTTTTCCATGACGGTTCCTCTGTCCCCTGCTCATCTTCTGTAATAACCGCCGGCCGGCTCGGTGCCTTCCGTATAGTATTCTCCGTTCATCATCACTACATCGTAAGGCATCTCCGGATACTCTCCCTCTGTCACATCAGGCACCTGTCTCATTATGCGGCTCCACAGTGTCGCCGCAGTCGTCGAAGTGGTATTCATCTCTGAATTATGGTCTGTTCCTATCCACAGAGCAGCGGAGTACTTTGGCGTGAACCCGCAGAACCAGATGTCTGCTGTATCGTTCGTAGTACCTGTCTTTCCTCCGACCTGCACACCGCTGATCGAAGCGTTCCTCGCGATGCCGCGGGACACAACGGATTTGAGGCAGTCGGTCATGATATATGCGACTCCTTCATCCAGCACCCTTACAGGCTCCGCTTTCTGCTCGAGGACGAGTCTCCCTTCGGAATCCGTCACCTCTGTATAGCAGACCGGATCGTATCTTTTGCCTCTGTTAGGGAAGGCTGCATATGCCTCCGCCATCTCGAGAGGCGTTACGCCGTATGTCATGGCGCCCAGGCCGAGAGCTGCGGAGTTAAGATCGTTCACAGGCTCTCCCGGATCATCGACAGCGGTCGTAATGCCGAACTTTTTCAGTATATCTATGGAATACTCCGCGCCGGTCTGCAGCTGGATCTTTACAGCGCAGGTATTGAGAGACTGCTGCAGGGCCGTCCTGAAGGTCTGCCTTCCCGAGAATCTCCGGCTGAAATTCTGCGGCCACAGCTCGCCGTTCACATACATCTGCTCATCCGCCACGTATGATGACGCCGTGATATAGTCGCCCCAGTAATCCGCTCCCTGTCTGTCGAAACCGTAATCGACGAACGGGAAAGGCTGTCCCTTTTCGGCGTAGTCATAGCTCTTCTGCAGAGCCGCCGCGTAAACCGACAGAGGCTTTATCGAGGAACCCGGCTGGCGCGGCGAGACGGCTCTGTTGAAGAGCCTCCTTCCGCTCTTTTTACGGCCTCCTACCATGGCGGCTACCTCTCCGTTTTCGACCTCCGTCACGACCATCGCAGCCTCGGGTTCTTCGGAAGACCAAGGAAAATTATAATCATCCGCGAATTCATCATTTATGATCTTCTGTATCTCAGGATCTACCGTCGTCTTTATCTGGAGCCCGCCGGTGTACACCACTCTCTGCGCATCCTCTTCAGTCATCTTGTATTCTTTTGCGATATCCTTCGCGACCTCGCTAACCACAAAGTCAGAAAAGTACGTGTACTCGCTCGCGCTTTCCTTGAAATGCGGCCTGAGGATGTCTTTTATGTCCACCTTTGCCGAAGCTGCCTCGTCCGGTGATATGTATCCCTGATCCTCCATCAGATCGAGCACCATATCGCGGCGAGCCTTCGAAGCGTCGTTAGCGTACACATCGTACTTTTTCAGATATGTCACGGCTCCCTCATTGCTGTCCTTCAGAAGAGCATAACTGTCCGGAGCCTGAGGCAGAGCGGCGAGGGCCGCACTCTCGGCAAGGGTAAGATCCCTCACGTCTTTATCGAAATACGTGCGCGCAGCCGCGCTGATGCCGTAATTGCCGTAGCCGAGGTAAATGGTGTTCAGATAGGCCTCGAGTATCTCGTCCTTTGAAAGAGTACGCTCTATCTTCCATGCATAGAGCATCTCGCTCACCTTTCGTCTCAGCGTCCTCTGGCTCTTGACGTCCGCAAGGAAGACATTCCTTGCGAGCTGCTGCGTAATGGTCGAAGTTCCGCTTATCGCGTCCGACTTTCCGAGCAGCTTGTTGATCACCGCGCCTATCATCCTTCGCAGGTTGAAGCCGTGATGCTCATAAAAGGTCTTGTCTTCGACCGCGATAAAGGCGTCCTTAGTGTCCTCCGGTATCTCTTTTATCGTTATGAGTTCTCTGTCTTCGATGTAGTAGACCTTGTCTATCTGCCCGCCGTACCTGTCATAGAGGACAGAACTCGTATCTATGTGCGCATAGATATTCTCCGGGTCTATGTCATCCGCCGAGACGGCGACATAGGCAACATAAGCGCCCAGAACAGAAACGGCACACAAAAACAGACCCAGGAGCGTCAGACCGGCGATCTCTGCTGCACGCCGTTTTTTTGAGACCTCCTGTTTCTCTTTTCTGCGGACTTTTTCGCTCTTCACCTTCGGAGGTTTCGGCGCCTTCTCTTTTTTCTTCTTCGGAGGTTTAGACGCTTTTCCCTTCGTCTCTTTCGGAGGCTTCGGCGTTTTTTCCTTCGTCTCTTTCGGAGGCTTCGGCGTTTTTTCCTTCGTTTCTTTCGGAGCCTCCGCGCTTCTTTCGGCATGAGTCGCAGTTTCAGGGGCAGAATCGTCCCCCCAGTTGAAATCCGGCTCTGCCTCGCGGTCCCTCAGAGGAAGCTTAAGGCCTTTTTTAGCTTTTTCAGTATTCGTTTCTTCGGTTTTTTTCAGGTCTTTTGTTTCCACTTTCAGTATATTGTTCCTTCATGCATGCATTTACCGATCCCGCTGAAACATGAATCCATCCTCTCAGCCAGCTGCAGAAGCTGCGTGCGGAGCGTGGAGGTGTCTATAGAGCCCGCGGGATATGCAGGCTCCGGTCTGGTTTCAGAGTGCGTAAAGAAAAGGTCCAGTATTTTTTTTATGCTTTTCATCATGGATATATCATCCTCTAGTTTTCTCGAATGCCAGTCTCGGATAATCGTCCTCTTCGACGTATATGGTCCCGCGGTGGACAAATCCGAGTTTCTTCAGCAGGTTCTGCATGACCCGGTTATCTCCGTGGGTGTCGATGCGCATGTGGCCGCATCTGTCAAATGCCCAGTTTATGCAGAAGGTCCCGGTCCCTTTTTCACTGCCGTCCGCCGCTACACGGTGCACGACTCCGTACGGGCTGTCATCCATCCACTCACCGTCAGTGATCCCGCGGTATCCCGGTTCGGCATCTTCGCCATAGGTATAGTAAAAAGTGCCGACTACCCGGCCGGCATCATTTTCACAGACATAGCTGTTCCCCTCTTCGATGTCATGACGGATGAGATCCTCCGGCGGCCAGCCGGTCGGTCCCCATTGATTCGGGTTGCCCGCCGCAGCCATCTGCTGCCGCGCATACGCATAGATCTCCATTATCCGTTCCAGATCATTCTCCGTTGTTTTTCTTATTCTCATTGGTTTTCAGTTGTTTCTTTTTCCGTCGAGAAGCAGGCCACCATACCGTAGATTATCGTCGGACGTATCCATATCTCAACGAGCAGATAGTTGGTATACTCATTGATCGGATTGTTATAGATCACAATGTTGTAAAGCACGGCAATGACAGTGTCAATGATATAAAGCATCTGCAGGTTGCGGATCGTGTAGCTCTGCCAGTCCTTGCGGGCATAGAAATAAGTGAGCAGGACGAGCAGAGCCACCGCGAGCGTGAGGCAGATCAGATGGACAGGAAAGCTTGCCAGCGGAGGCGGAAACAGTATGTCGCGCAGCAACACGGCAACACCAACGCATACCGTGACGCAGTAGTTGAAGCGCCGGGTGTCCAGACGCCTGAAGAAGTACATCACCATCATCGCGACGCATGCGATATAGAGCAGGTTGAGCACCAGTTCCGGCCATGCATCGGCAAGGCCGAAGTGAATGATCCCGTAGAGCATAACGCCTATCGAGAACACAAGCCCCACCCCCGTGATCACAATGCTGAAGATCTGCGATTTATTTGTGAATCTTGTTTTCATACTATTCCTTTCTCTTCTGTAAGAATATGCATTTGTATATGATTTTACGCATCATACGGACTCATGGCAAGTGAGTCCCGGATCAGTCTCCCCTTTTCTGCTCTTGTAAGCTGCTTGATCGCATATTCACATAATGTTTTTTCTCCATGTCCTGAAGTATAACACAAATGATCTTTTACAATTGGACAGGTATGTATCGTGCGGATCGGTTCTCACTCATGACGCTGCGCCTGATAAGCTGCGATCCTTTTTGCTGCGTTGTCTTTGATATTGTTGTAATAAATATTGTATTCATCCTCGTGGAAACTGTCAGGGCCGAAATATCCGGTCATCTCAGAAGGCTTTATCCGTGCATTCGTAACGACCACGCCCCGGCCGGGCACTACCTGCGCGTCCGCACCGATATCGGCTATCTCGTACTCACCGCTTTTTTCATTCAGGACAAGCGAGCCCAGGTTCCCGGCGGCAGACGCGTATGTCTCATCCAGTTTCCAGTTCAGCGGGTTGATGCTGATGGCTCCCGGCATCACCACAACGTTATGAGCGTCAGTCTCCACATTCTTCGGGCCTTCAGTATTCCAGCTGATGATGACGCCTGTGTCGCTCTCGCCGGACGCGAACTTCAGGTGCGGACACTCTTCGAGGTCTTTTCCGGTGACGGAGAATCCTATGATGTAGGCAGCCACCATGCGCCCGTAACACTCAGGATGCTCTTTGAAGTAATTCTTCAGTACGTACTTTACCATTCCCGATCCCTGGCTGTGGCCCGCGATGATGAACGGGCGTCCGCAGTTGCAGGTCCCGAAGAAATAGTCAAGAGCTGCAGATATGTCATCGTAGGGAATGCCGGAGATCGCTGCATCGATGTTCCCGGTCTTCTCGCGGACCTCACCGGCATACCGCATGCCGGCCTGACGGTAGTACGGGGCAAACACGTTTGTAGAGTCTTCGAAAACGCTTGCATTTGTCACGTATTCGCCCTGTGCGCCCATTATCATCTCGGGATTATCGAGAGGGGAGTAATCCGGCGCTCCTTTCTCGCCGCTCAGCTCTACATATGTCGTCGAGTAAATGTAGAAGGTATCGACATCCTTAGTGATCTCCGGAAAACTAAGCCAGCATTCTTTACGCGAATAATCAGGCGCTTCTGTTTCATCAGCACACTCCGGCACATCCGGGATCACGGATCCGATCATATCAAACAATTCTTCCTTCATGTTGTCTCCTTTGAATATGTATTTGTCCTTTCACGTGTTGATTATATTACAGCAGGGAAACATATTGCATTCTATCTTTACTGATCCATTCCATATGCTTCCTGAATTTTTTCACATATGATGCCGAAACATTTATCTTCCGCCTGAGATGACACTATAGCCGTCTGAGTGCAAATCGGTTATAATAAACAGGCGAAAAATTGAACCGAAGGGAATTGAAGCAGAAATGGATTTTCAGAATGTAGCGGACAGCATCGCAGCAATGGCCTGCATCGTGTCTGTAGAAGAAAAGCCGGACGGCAGCTGCGGCGATGTCCGCATCGTTACCGGCAACAAATCATATATCGACACCATCGAACATCCTATGCAGGATCTTGAGATGCTGACTAAGAAGTTCGTACCGAACTCACTTTACACAGAGTATCTTACCAGAGATCTTAATTTTGAGGATTTCTGCTTTCGTGCGGCAGTAAATAAGAAATGCCTTCATTCATATGCGCATCCGGACAGATATGACATATGGTTCAACATGACTTTCATGCCGCTCGGACCGGATGACGGCAACATCCATTACTGCGCATATATCATGGAGATCAATTTCGAAGCAGACTCGGAAAGGATATCCAATATATCAGGAGATATCGCAGCTGCAGTACTTGAAACAGCTATCAGGCTTCGCGAGTCGAAGGATTTCAGGAGCGCCTTGAAAGATACGGTCGGCGATATCCGGAGACTGTGCGATGCGGAATACTGCGGCATGCTGCTTGTGGACAAAGAGAATGAACGCTGTGAACTCCTGGGCGAGGATTATGCCGAGGGTTCAGAGATAAGACCTGACAATGATTATCTCGAAAAAGACTTTTACCCTATCGCAAGCACATGGAAGGATACAATAGCGGGAAGCAACTGCCTGGTCGCCAAAAACGACGGGGACATGGAAGTCGTAAAAGAGAGAAATCCGCTCTGGTATGGATCGCTGAAAGACGCAGGAGTAAAGACCATCGCGCTCTTCCCTCTCAAAGGACCGGACGAGGAGATCGGATACATGTGGGCCGTCAACTTCGATGAGGACCGTTCCGCGCAGATCAAGGAGATACTTGAGCTGACCACATTCGTGCTGGGTTCCGAGACAGCCAACCACATGATGGTAAATAAGCTCAGAGAGCTCAGCTCAAAGGACATGCTGACCGGGATCATGAACCGCAACGAGATGAACAACTATGTCGATGCTCTGAGCGAGCTTCCGGAAAAAGACGTAAAACCGGCAGGCGTCATATTCGCAGATCTGAATGGTCTCAAGCGCATCAACGATTCGAAAGGGCACGAAGCCGGTGACGCCCTTCTTCGCAACGCAGCATCAGCCCTCAGGGAGCTCTTTGATGCAGAGCATATATTCCGCGCGGGCGGTGACGAATTCGTAGTGATACTGACAGGAGTATCAGGCGAAGAGCTCGAAAAGAAAGCCGGCGATCTTCGCATTGCCCAGACACACTATCCTGATCTCAGCTTTGCCATAGGCTGCGGCTACACTTCTGACTGCAGAGAGGTGCGCAGAGCCCTGGCCGATGCGGATGAGCGTATGTATGAGGACAAAAGAAAACACTACTCAAAAAAGTCTGCGGGTTTGTAGTTCCCGCAGACTCGTTGAAAGCCTTTTTCGCAGTCTTATCAGACTCCGTACTTTTTTCCATCTCTCTTCTGAACTGGTTCATCGTATTTATCGTCTCTCTCATCATTTTTACCTTATAAGTACTTTGTATCACACGATTATTTGTGTTCCTCCAAATTTTCACTACCTTACATCTTATGATAAGCGGGAGCCCGGCGAGGACTATTATGTGTTGAGTTGCCGGGCTCCCGCCATCAAAGGGATGCCTATTCTACATCAAATACATAGTCTTCCATCTGGATATCGAAGTTATCGCTGTATGCTCCGATCTGTATCTTCACTGGTTTCTCC
>JAFRFA010000154.1:0-2665 GCA_017434585.1 Mogibacterium sp.
CATATTGATCAGGAATATGGCAGCAAAAGCGATGATCATGACGATCATGACCCAGAATCCCGCAGTCAGATAATCTCCGTCCTGTATCACCATGGCTATCCTCTGCGACAGTGTCCCCGTCTTTCCCGGGATATTGCCCGCCAGCATCGAGGTAGCTCCGTATTCGCCCATAGCACGCGCAAAGGTCAGGATAGTGCCGCTGGCTATTCCCGGACCCGCGGTCGGGACGACCACGCGCCAGAATATGGAGGTCTCCGACATGCCGAGCGTCCTGCCGGCAAGCACCAGATCAGCATCGATCTGCTCGAATGCCGCTCTGGCATTTCTGTACATCAGAGGGAACGCGATGACGGTCGCCGCGAGTATGCATCCGATCCATGTATGGACGACCTGTATGTTGAACGTTTCATCCAGGAACATCCCGAAGGGTCTCCTGCGGCTGAAGATAAGAAGCAGAAAGAAGCCGGCGACCGTAGGCGGCAGCACCATCGGAAGGGTGAGTATGCCGTCGAGCACCGACTTCATCCTGTAATCCTTTTTTATGACCTTTCTTGCAGCCCAAAGACCGAGAAAGAACGATATGACGGTCGCCACTATCCCGGTCTTGATGGATATCCACAGGGGGCTCCAGTCCAGACTTTTTGCAAGTTCGATCATGCTTTCCAATTATTCTACTCTACGTTCGTATCGAATCCGTATTTCTGATACAGCGCCTTTGCGTCATCGTTTGTGATGAATGCTATGAAGTCGGCTGCCGCCGAAGTTTCAGCATCCGATGCATCCTTGTTTACTATGCCTGCAACAGGATAGATGATATCGCCCGACACCTCGTTGCTGACGGTCTCGATTATCCTTACGCTGTTTTCATGTCCGACTGTATCCGAAACATAGGTCGTTCCGACCTCGCAGGATCCTTCCTCCACTGCGGTGAGGACCTTGCTCACATTGCCCTGCTCGCTGATCTCGACACCGCCGAGCTGTTCGGACACTTCAGCAGTTGTGATGGCCGCCGGGTCATCGGCAGGCTGCAGGAGTCCGAGGTTGATCAGTGCGGCTCTCGTATATTTGCCTACCGGCACGCTGCCGTCGGCAAGCGCTATGCTGGAAGCATTGCCTATGGTCGAAAGACCCTCGACCTTTGTAGCCTGATTGATCGGGCAGATGACCGCGAGCTGGTTGTTGACGACATTGGTCCTGGTTCCTTTAAGCACCAGGCCCTCTTCTTCGAGCTCGTCCATCTGTTTCTGAGCTGCGCTGAAGAACACATCGCAAGGTGCGCCCTCCATGATCTGGGTCTGGAGCGTGCCGGAACTGTCCGCGTTGATGACTATGTCAACGCCCGGGTTGGCTTCTTCGAACGACTTCTCGAACTCTGACATCACATTTCCAAGCGATGCGGCCGCGAACACGTTGACAGTGACAGTCTCTGCAGTATTTGCCGCACCGTCACTCTCTGTACCGCCGCTTTTTCCGCATGCCGCCATAGCGAATACCATCGCCAGAGCAAGTCCGATAATAAGCATCTTCTTTTTCATGATCCGACTCCTTTCGTCTGCGCGTGTCCCTTCCCTTTATCTACTTTCCGAACCCGCAGTTCGGGTAAGTGCATACATCGCAGCCGAGGCAGAGGCCTCCTTCTCCCATTCTGTCTATTGTCTCTTTATCTATGATCTCCCCCGTCATTATCCTCGGCAGCACCAGATCGAAGATCGTCCTCTTCGAGTACATCACGCAGCCCGGAAGCCCCATGACAGGTATCCTGCTGTCTCCGTAGTACGCGAGCATGAACATCGCTCCCGGAAGTACAGGCGCTCCGTATGTGACAGCGCCGCCGCAGACGTTCCTGATCGCAAGAGGCGTCCTGTCGTCCGGGTCGACACTCATGCCCCCGGTGCATACTATGAGCTCACATCCGTCCTCTATCTGCTGCCTTATGTGTTTTTCGATGTTCCCGCTCTTATCGTCACTGACGGACTGGTTTATGATCTCCGCTCCGTATTCTTCGAGCTTAGCTCTGACGACCGGAGTGAATTCGTCTTTGATGCGGCCGTAGAAGACCTCATTGCCGGTGGTGACTATTCCTGCTTTCAGATGGATATACGGTTCGACCCTCATGATCGGCTCACCGCCCGCCGCGGCCCTGACATTCTCCATCTTTTCCTTTTCGATCACGAGCGGGATTATGCGCGTTCCGGCTAGCTTGTCGCCCTTCCTGACCGGGAAGTCCCCGTGGCGGGAGGCTATCATCATCTGTCCGAATGAATTTACAGCGTAAAGCTTTTCCCTGTCTATCCTGAACACCCCGTCGCATTCCGCAGAGAGCTCGATCTTGCCCTCCTTGACATTCCCGCGGCTCATGTTCGCTCCTTTGCAGATGGCGCAGAGCACTTCAGCAGCTTCATTCTCATGCATCATGTTCCCGTCGTTCTCCCACACATAGATGTGGTCCTTGCCGAGTGAGAGAAGAACAGGTATGTCTTCTTCTGTGATGATGTGTCCTTTTCTGAATCTGGCGTCCTTTGTGACGCCTCTGATTATCTGAGTGATGTCGTGGCAAATGACCTGTCCGACGGCATCTTCTGTCTTTATCAGCTTCATCGTCCTCTATCCTCGTATATGATTTAGTGCTAAAACGGTCAATACTTAAAACCGTTGTATTATTATA
>JAFRFA010000155.1:0-7097 GCA_017434585.1 Mogibacterium sp.
CACCGGCATATTCGAGCAGTGCCACTTTCTGATGCCGTTCCAGGAGGTCCTGACGAATCTCTATGACCATCCTGACGAGATGCATGAGCTCATAGAGTACATCACGGAGTTCAGACTCGCATATGTGAAACAGATCATAGACAATCTGCAGCCTGACGCGATTTTTTCGCATGACGACTGGGGCACCAAGGACGCTCTTTTCATGAAGCCTGAGATGTGGCGCGAATTCTTCAAAGAGCCTTACCGCCGGTTCTACGGGTATATCAGGGAGCGCGGGGTCATCGCCATACACCATGCGGATTCCTATCTTGTCCCTATAGTGGAAGACATGGCTGAGATAGGCATACAGGTCTGGCAGGGAGTGCTGCCTGAGAACGACATACCGGCTCTGCAGGAGAGGCTCGGCGGACGCATGGTGCTGATGGGCGGCATAGGGGCTGCGATCGACAGAGCGGACGCAGGCGAAGAGGAGGTCCGCGCTTATGTGCATGACGCTCTTCACAGATACTGCCCGGGTGGTCACTTCATACCTTCGATCACCTACGGACTTGCGGGGACGGTGTATAAGCACGTGGACCCGTGGATCGATGATGAGATAAGAAAATACAACGAGGGCTGTCACCTGCCCGCTTATACTGCACGTTCTGTCAGGAGACTTGATCCGGTAAGACTGGACAGGGCTCAGAAGACGGAAGCGCAGGGCAAACCGGCAAAAGCACAGGGAGATGGCCTGCCGGGCGATGCATCGCTTCTCGATGATATTTCCGCGGCGCTTCAGGACGGATCCGTATCTGAGACCGTTGAAGCTGTGAAGGCCGCTCTGGACAGCGGCATAGATGCTCAGAATGTGCTCGCGGGCGGACTGATCAGAGGTATGAACGAGCTTGGAGAGGACTTCTCGAAGGGAGAGGTCTTCGTTCCCGAGATGCTGAGGGCGGCTAACTGCATGTCAGCAGCGACTGAGATACTGAAGCCTCTGATCGCGGGAGAAAATGGCAAAGCCGCAGGAAGGGTCTGCCTCGGGACTGTCAGGGGAGATCTCCATGACATAGGAAAGAACCTTGTAAAGATAATGATGGAAGGCGCCGGTCTCGAGGTCATTGACCTCGGATGCGATGTCGGCGCCGAGGATTTCGTGCAGGCGGCCATAGACAACGACTGCGCCATGATCGCGTGCTCGACGCTTCTTACCACGAGCATGCACGAGATAGAGAGGGTCGTAAAGACCGCCGAAGAAAAAGGGATACGCGAAAAGGTGAAGATACTCATAGGCGGCGCGCCTGTCACACAGGAATTCTGCGAACAGGCCGGCGCTGACAGGTACACGCCGGACGCGGCCGCCGCCGCGCGCGCCGCCGTACAGATGCTTTCAGGGGAGGTGCTGTGACATGGAACTATACTTTCCGCTCATTCTTGACGGAGCAAACGGAACAGAGCTCCAGAACAGAGGCTTTGACGGCAGCGTCTGCACCGAGGCCTGGGTGCTCGAACATCCTGATGTGATGAGAAAGCTCCAGGAGGATTACATCGCCGCCGGAAGCGATATAGTCTACGCTCCTACATTCGGTGCGAACCGCGTAAAACTCGAAGAAAACGGCATATTCAATCAGGTCGGGGATTTCAACAAAAGGCTGGTCGCGATCTCAAAGGAGGCCGCCGCCGGGAGCGGTGCTCTTGTCGCGGGCGATATAGCCACGACCGGAAAGTTCCTCGCGCCTGTAGGAGACGTCTCATTCGATGATCTCTATGATATATACCGCGAGCAGGCCGAAGCCATGGAAGAGGCCGGGGTCGACATGTATGCGATAGAGACGATAATGACCGTACCGGATGCCAGGGCAGCTCTGCTCGCTGTGAAGGATGTGAGCGACAAGCCTGTCCTCGTCTCGTTCACCTGCGATGAGAACGGACGCACCCTGACCGGCACGGACGTAAGAGCCGCCATGGTCATAATGCAGGGCATGGGCATAAACGCGTTCGGACTGAACTGCAGCACGGGGCCGGATGAGATGCTAGAACAGGCTAAGCGCCTCATGGACATCGCCGAAGTGCCGGTCGCGATCAAGCCGAACGCAGGCCTTCCGAAGACTGTCGGCGGCAGGACCGTATACGACTGTCCGCCTGAGGAGTTCGCAAAGCACACGAAAGAATTCGCGGAGCTCGGAGCCTGCATGTTCGGAGGCTGCTGCGGGACAGGCCCGGATCACATCGCCGCCCTGAAGCCTGCTCTTGAGGGCTTTGAACTCAGGAAGCCTGAGCCTGAATACAGAGGCAAAATAGTCTGCGCCACTGAAAAGGACGCCTTCATACTCGATCCGGGCATCGAAGCCGGAGAGGTCATAGACTGCGGACCGGATCTCGAGGAGAGGATAAGAAAAGCGAACAGGGACGAGGCCGGAGTGATCGCTGTAAGGATAAAGGAAGCCGCGGATCTGGATGAGTTCGAAATGGCGCAGTATGCGGTAAGAAAGCCGCTGTGCATAGTCTGCGGCGATGCAGACCTGCTTGATGAAGCCCTTAGACTCTATCAGGGAAGGGCGCTCTACGCCGGGGATCTTTCCGACGAGGAACTCATCCCGCTGGCAAAAAGATACGGCCTGATATTCTGACCGTATAGATGGATCTGTGAGTATTCAGATTTTCTATAGGGACCAGACTCGCTTGATACCTCAAATCCGCGGTGTTACAATGGTTTTGCACTGCAAATCATAAATACGATGAAGCTTACGGTGCCCCGGAACGGCCGGGGATAATAGGGAAGCGGGTGAGAATCCCGCGCGATCCCGTCACTGTGATAGAGCGTGCCGGTCCGGTATGCCACTGGGTGCATCAGAAAGCCCGGGAAGGCGGAACGGCATGTCAGGCTCTTAAGCCAGGAGACCTGCCGAAGCTTTGTACAGGAGACAGTCATCATCAGGCCTGCAGTGCCAAGGGCGGTGAGGACGGTCTCCGGACCACGGGGAAATGGCCGTACAGTATTACAGGGAGTGATGCTTCCCGTTTTCTGACGTCTTTTTGCCGTGACCGGCAAAGGGCTTTTTTATTTATGCCCGGAACATATTATTGTTGAAGGAGAAGGAAAAATGAAGAAATTGCTTGCTGTGTTATTGGGACTGGCGATGGTGCTGTCGTTCTCGCTCCTTACAGGATGCGGCTCGGGCGGCAGCGGGGAGACGAAGACCGCTGATGATCCTGCCGCTGAGTGCGCGAAGCTGATAGACGATATCTACGTGCAGGAGTGGACGGATGACACCTACGAGAAGTGCGAGGCCGCAAAAGCTGCCTGGGACGCTCTGACAGACGAGCAGAAGGAGCAGGTCGAAGGAGAAGAGGCAAGTCCCGACTATTTCGGACTGGACACCGGGGACGCCTCAAAGGACGATCCGCTCAATCAGGACGAGATCGGCGAGAACGAGCTTCTGGTGGTGAGCTTCGGAACATCCTTCAATGACAGCCGCGCTGAGGACATCGGCGGCATCGAGAAGGCCCTCCAGGAGAGCAATCCGGACTGGTCTGTCAGAAGAGCGTTCACAGCTCAGGTCATCATCAACCACATATACGCGCGCGACGGAGAAAAGATCGACAATGTCGACCAGGCCCTCCAGAGAGCTGTCGACAACGGGGTAAAGAACCTTGTTGTACAGCCGACGCACCTGATGCACGGCGCCGAGTATGACGAACTCGTCGGGACACTCGACAAATACAGGGACAAATTCGAATCCGTCAAGGTCGCCGAGCCTCTGCTCGGAGCTGTAGGGGAGGATGCTGCGGTAGTCAACGCCGACAAGGAAGCGGCCGCTAAAGCAGTAGTTGCTGAAGCTGTGGCAAAAAGCGATTATGATTCGCTCGAGGCAGCTGAATCTGACGGCACTGCGATCGTGCTTCTCGGACACGGTACTTCACACCAGGCGGCTGTGACATATGACCAGATGCAGGAGCAGATGAAGCAGCTCGGATACAAGAACGTATTTGTCGGGACAGTCGAAGGCAAGCCTGAAGACACAGCATTACCGGCAGTCAAGAAGGCTATTGAGGATGCCGGATACACAAAGGTCATCCTGAGACCTCTGATGGTAGTCGCCGGAGACCACGCCAACAACGACATGGCGGGCGATGAGGAAGGCACATGGTACTACGGCTTCGTCAACGGAGGCGAATTCGAAGTCGAAGGCGCTGACAAGGCAGTGGATACAGGCAAGGGACTCGGCGCTGACAACGTGGAGTGCCAGATCGAGGGACTCGGAAGGATAGCGGATATCCAGAAGATCTACCTGGCTCACACGGCTGATGCCATGAACGAATAAACTGACCTGTATACAGACTAATCAGAATGATCAAAAGGAACAGATTATGAAGAGAACAAAAAACATACTGATTTATCTGATACTGGCGGCTCTCATGGTGATGATGGCTGCCTGCGGAAGCAAACAGGAGGCGTCTGAGCCGGCGCCTGATCCGGGTATCGCCGACGGCACATACATCGCGACATTCACCACGGACAATTCGATGTTCCACGTCAATGAGGCCTATAAGGACAAGGGCGTGCTCACCGTAAAGGACGGAAAGATGACTATACATGTCAGTCTGCAGTCCCAGAAGATAATCAACCTCTATCCGGGCACGGCCGAGGACGCTCAGAAGGACGGAGCGGAGCTGCTTGAACCTACAACGGACAAGGTCACATACAGCGACGGATACGAAGAAGAGGTCTACGGCTTCGATGTACCGGTGCCTGCCCTCGATGAGGAGTTCGACCTGGCGCTGCTCGGGACCAAAGGTAAGTGGTATGACCACAAGGTCATCGTGTCCGATCCGGTGGAAGGCGATGACATAAACGCGGTCATAGGTGAGAGTTCAGACAAAGAAGCTGTGACTGCAAAGGACCTGAAACTCGAGGAAGGTGAACATACCGCTGAGGTAACGCTGGAAGGAGGCAGCGGCAAAGCGACTGTCGACAGCCCCGCGGTGATACGCATGAACGGGGACGCGTGCACAGCGGTCATCACATGGAGCAGCCCTCACTACGATTACATGATCGTGGACGGACAGAGGTATGAGCCTGTCAACACAGAGGGCAACTCGGTCTTCGAGATCCCGGTCCCGTATTTCGACAGCCCGTTCGATGTGATCGCCGACACCACGGCGATGAGCGAACCGCATGAGATCGAATACAAGCTTACATTCGATTCCTCTACATTAAAACAGGAGAACTGACCGGTAAAACAGGAGAACTGACCGGTGAACAGGAGAACTGAGCGGAAAACAGAGCCTGCCCGCAGAGACAGGCTCTGCGCTTTTGTTTAGAATGCTTGTGTATCAGATGCCAGAAAAAATGATTTCAGAAGAAAAACAGACAAATTTGTGTAAAAATTCCGGAAATCACTTCGGGTTTACACAAGTTGCATGTATTGTCATACTGCTCCTCGCTATGGCTCTTTCCGGGTGCGGCGGCAGCAGCGCTAAAAAGACGGGAAACGCATTCGATGATCATCACAAGGGCTCGATGGAGCTGAAGTACGCTGACCAGTTCAGCGTAGACTATTATGATGACGGCATAAGCGTGGTCAGGGTTGAAGACGGACTCGATTATCTGGTCACTGACGGGTCAGGAGAACTACCGGACTGGCTGTCCGAAGATGATATAAAGGGCATGACTGTCATAAACGCGCCGGCGGGAAAAGTCTACAACGCGGCATCGTCCGCGATGGATCTCATCGACGCTGCCGGAGCGCTCGACTCGGTCATCATGACGAGCACTCAGGAGAGCGACTGGAGCATAGACAGGATCAGAAAACTCGTAGGAGACGGGACCATCCGCTACATCGGCAAGTACCGCTCGCCGGACTATGAAGCTCTCGTCGAGGAAGATGTCGACCTTGCGATCGAGTCCACAATGATATATCACAACCCTCAGGTCAAAGAGGCGATAGAGGAACTCGGGATACCTGTCCTGGTCGAACGATCGAGCTATGAGTCAGAGCCCCTCGGCAGAGTGGAATGGATAAAGCTCTACGGACTGCTCTTCGGAAAAGAAGATGATGCCGCGGCATTCTTCGATGAAGCGGAGGCCAAGCTGAAGAATATTGACAGGGATGCTGTCAAAGACACTCCTTCGGTGGCTTTCTTTTCCGTCAATTCCAGCGGTTCGGTCGTCGTGAGAAAGCCGGGAGACTATGTCACGAAGATGATAGAGACGGCAGGAGGGACATATGCCCTTGACGGCATAACAGATGAGGAAGACAACGCGCTTTCGACCATGAACATGCAGATGGAGGCTTTCTACGACAAAGCGGTCGACGCTGATATACTCATCTATAACAGCACGATCGAAGGCGGCCTCGGAAGCATCAGCGATCTGACGTCTCTTTCGGACGGATTCAATGACTTTGCCGCGGTAAAGAGCGGCAGGGTATGGTGCACGGACGCAAGCACATTCCAGAAGACGACCGGAGCGGCCGACATGACAGTCGAGATGAACCGGATATTCGCCGGCACCGCTGACGACAGCGGGATGGAGTATTTCCATAAACTGAAATAAAACGGAAATGAAAAAAAGAGTATTTGTCACATACATAGCTCTGGCTGCACTGCTCATCGCGCTGGTGCTGCTGAACATCCTCCTCGGGAGCTCGTCTCTTACGACCGGGGAGGCTCTTCGCATACTCTTTGCACATGATACGGCAGGCAAGTTCGGAAGGATAGTATGGGACATCCGCATGCCGAGGATACTTGCGGCGCTGTTTCTGGGCGGCGCTCTTTCCGTGTCGGGATTCCTGCTGCAGACCTTCTTTGCAAACCCTATAGCCGGACCTTACATACTCGGGATCTCATCGGGATCAAAGCTCGTGGTCGCCTGCGCGATGGTGTTCGGCATGACTCACGGCATCATGCTCCACTCGATCACCATGATAATCTCCGCCTTCATAGGAGCCGTTGCCGTCACGGGAGCCATACTTCTGATCTCGGGAAAGGTCAGGAGCATGGCAGTCCTCATAGTCTGCGGCGTCATGGTAGGCTATATCTGCTCGGCGGTCACGGAATTCCTCGTGACCTTTGCCGATGATTCCAACATAGTGAATCTGCACAACTGGTCGATG
>JAFRFA010000156.1:0-3147 GCA_017434585.1 Mogibacterium sp.
CCGTACTTGCTGTACGATTCCTTTGTATTATACGACTCGTTGTAAGGAGCGTGGATATTGGTCATGTACTGGTGAGTACCGACGCTGCCGGCACCGTTCCTGACATTGAATCTCTGATAATATATCGTATGCTGGCCTTTGCTTATGTAGTACTTCGAAAGTTCCGCAGCTCCGCCTTCCACTGCCTTTGCAGGAGTAGTCCATCCTGCGGTCCTTGCATAGATGAGTCCGTTGTACAGAGGGTTCGTTCCTCCGAAAGCGCCTATGTTGAACGGGTTGTATACCTTCGTTCCGAGCACGGAGACGCCGTTGATCGCATCGCTTCCCCCTCCTACTTCCTGTCTCGCTCTCGCAGCCAGGAACACCGGGCTCACGTTATTCTTTGCAGCAGCGTTTATGAAGATGTTCGCAGTGAATCCCTTTGACGGCAGTTTTGTCGGAGCCAGTATGGTAGATACCACCGCCGATGTCTGATACTGCGGCTTATATGTCAGGTCCTCGAACATCATTATTCTGTCTTCTGTCAGGAAGTTCCTCGGATCCATATAGTACGCAACTACTGTGCCGCTTGCGTTGTACCATCCCGGCTCGACCTGCCTGCTGCCGCTGCGGTATTTGGAACCATAGCTGCTGTGCACCAGTGATGCTCCGCTTCTCGTCTGTCTCGAGATCGCATCAGACCAGTTGATATTCGATTTATAAGCCACGAATCCCCAGTTAGGGTGTTTCTTGTGGAGTTCTCTGAGTTTTACCTTGTACTGCTCAGGGAAGCCCTGCTGGTTCAGATAGTCTTCGAACTTCTTGTCGTCAAGATCCGCTCCTGCATTTGAAGCCGATGTCAGTATGGTTCCCGTCTTTGGAGCATCAGCTGAAGCCGGTGAAGCAGATGAAGACGCGTTTTCTGTGCCTGACTTCTGTGCTGCGGACGGTGCGGTCTGTCCGGAGTCTGAAGCTGCTGGTTTTGCATTTTCAGAAGCAGCGCTTCCGCCGCCGAATTCGACTCTTGATCCGCATACGTAATAATACGATGATCCGGATTTTATTCTGTACCAGGTATCGCTGGTGCCTCTTCTCGACCATACAGGCCTTGCTGTAAGGCATACCTTGACAGAATCGCCTTTGCTGAATCTGCCATCGTAGTCCATGCCTGTGCCTGCGCCGTATCTGTAATAGATTCCGTTGCAGTTTATCGTACCGTCAGTGGTGCTGAACCGGAGCGTATCCACAAGGTCGGATCTGATATATCCCTTTTTGCCTCCTGCAGTGACAAGGTACCATCTTTTTCTTGAAGATGTGCTCGACTTCGATACGAATACCTCCTCGTGAATGGTCAGGTCGGTATTGTCTTTCAGAAGAGCAAGCTTTGTCGAGGCAGTCGTTGCTGACCTTCGAAGCCAGGCTCCTTCAGGTGAATCGACTTTTCCGCTCGCGTCCGGCGCCGACGCTGCAAAAGCCGCTGCGGCCGATATCATTATAAGCAGCAGAGCAGTCACCAGGATGAACGGAATACTATGTTTTTTTCTATGGTTCTTGTTCATAGCTCTGATAATATTTTATCCGTAAACAAAAATCACGGACATGGATAGCATTATCTTCCTTGTCCGTGATTGTATACCTATATATGCGCCGGGTCTTTATTTATTACAGAATATTTAGTCTCTCACACTTCCCTGAAGCGGTTCTCGTGTATGAAGATCTCTTCTACCGGCATCTCCAGCAGATCCGCTATGTCAAAAGCAAGTTCAAGAGACGGCGTGCATCTGCCGTTTTCGATGGAGCTGATGGACTGTCTGGACACGCCCAGCTTTTCGACCAGATATCCCTGCCCTATCTTTTTTTCCTTTCGTATCTCTTTCAGCCTGTTTTCCATATATATGCCGATTTCTGTCCCGGATAAAACTATATCTTGTGCCTATGATACGCATAATGCAGTGTCATGTCAAGGCTGCTTTACATATATACTTATCCGGTAAACCTTACGGCATATGATCATTCTTCGTATGCGTTGAATGTAACCTTTCCGTCGATCACTTCGAGGACGCGGTTTCCTTCTCTGTATGAGTCATCGTCTTTGACATCGACAAGTATCTGTTGCTCCAGAAATGTATGAAGACAGTTCACTACAGATTTTAGTCTCTTCGGGGACGGTCTTCAACAAATTAAAAGATCCGGTGCCGGTGCACAGGATCTATGGTGCCCAGACCCGGAATTGAACCAGGGACACGTAGATTTTCAGTCTACTGCTCTACCAACTGAGCTATCTGGGCTTATTGGTCGGGGTGGCAGGATTTGAACCCGCGGCCCACTGGTCCCAAACCAGTTGCGCTACCAAACTGCGCTACACCCCGTTTTTATGGTGGGCCATCTTGGGTTCGAACCAAGGACCGACCGGTTATGAGCCGGTTGCTCTAACCACTGAGCTAATGGCCCAAGTATTAAGTTTTAAAATGGTCGGGGTGGCAGGATTTGAACCCGCGGCCCACTGGTCCCAAACCAGTTGCGCTACCAAACTGCGCTACACCCCGGAATTGGCAGGGGCAGTAGGACTTGAACCCACGGCACGCGGTTTTGGAGACCGCTGCTCTACCAACTGAGCTATACCCCTACGGCTAACTCGCTACTTTGCGCGTCTGCTTCGTCACTGCGATCTCTCTCATCTCTCGCATACACGGAGTATTGCCCGCTCCTCGATCGTTCGCGTTCCTCGCATCCATCGCAAATTAGTTTCGTTATACGATACCTTTAAAAAGGTGGCGGAGAAGATGGGATTCGAACCCATGCGGCCCTATAACGAACCCTAACGGTTTAGCAAACCGTCCTCTTCAGCCTCTTGAGTACTTCTCCAGAAAGGCTTCTTGGCGGAGAGGGTGGGATTCGAACCCACGGTCCCTTGCGGGATCACTGGTTTTCAAGACCAGCTCCTTAAACCACTCGGACACCTCTCCGTATCCTTGGCGGATTAAGGTGTGTTGGTGACCCATCGGAGATTCGAACTCCGGACACCTTGATTAAAAGTCAAGTGCTCTGCCGACTGAGCTAATGGGTCGCAATTGGCTGGGGTAGCAGGACTCGAACCTACGAATGACAGAGTCAAAGTCTGTTGCCTTACCGCTTGGCTATACCCCATCAGCACGAGACCGGCAAAAA
>JAFRFA010000157.1:0-1963 GCA_017434585.1 Mogibacterium sp.
ACCCAGAGAGAATATGTCCGCAGAAAGCAGGAACTTTTCCAGAAAGTCATGGACAATTTCGAGAAGGATACAGGCATCATAATCCACGACTGCATCGAAGAGATCGAACTCGCGACGCCGTGGACCTTTGCTCACTTCCTGAATACGCCTGAAGGCACGACATACGGATACATGGTAGACGAGTGGGATACCATGCTGTCGAGGCTGATGGCGATCAGAAAAGACCAGCCGATCAGGGGCTTCAAGACTGTCGGAGCCGCCGGCGCAAGAGGTGATGGATACAACATGACCTACACGAACGGCAACGACATGGGCAAGATCATTCTGGAAGAAATGGAGGGCTAGTGAGATGTCAAAGGTAAAACTCAAAAAATACGGTTTGAAGGATATCATATATTTCACGAACAAGCCGAAAGAACGCGAGAAAAGGATCCAGGAGACCCCTCCGGCAAGATCCGGAGCAATGTTCAAATGCAATATGAAGGCAGCTGAGCGCCATCCGGACGAGCAGATCTTCGTGATAGAAAGCATCACAGACCGCGGCAAGGGCGTGAAGACGTACAGGCTCAGAAAGAAGAACGGAACGAACCCGGCGTTTTTCCGCGCGGGCCAGTACGTGGTCATCCGTCAGGAGATAGAAGGCAAGCTCATCGCGAGGCCGGTCTCCATAAGCTCGGGCCCGGCAGAAACGCTCGAGGGATACATAGATGTAACTGTCAAGGAAGTCGAAAACGGATTTCTGTCGAAGTACATCATAGAAAACTGGAAAGCCGGCGATGAGGTCAGGACATCCGGTCCGCAGGGACTCTTCTACTACGAGTTCTTCAGGGACGAGAACCACGTGATCGCCTGTTCGGGAGGATCGGGCATCACACCTATCCTTTCGATGGCTAAGGCGATCGCGAGCGGCGATGAGGACTTCAGACTGACCGTGCTCTACGGTTCGAAGACAAAAAAGGACATCCTCTTCGCGGAGGAATTCGATGAGGTAATGAAGGCGACTGACAAAGTGAAACTCGTCAATGTGCTCTCGGACAGCAGGGCAAAGGGATGCGAGCACGGCTTCATCACGGCCGAACTGATAAAGAAGTACGCGGGCGGTGAAAAGTTCTCGCTTTTCGCATCTGGTCCGCAGGCGATGTATGAGTTCCTTGACGCCGAGGCCGGCAAGCTCGGACTTGACTTCAAGCATTACAGAAAAGAGATCTTCGGGTCCATAAAGGAGCCGTGGACGCTCCCGGGATATCCCGCGGAGGCAAAGGACAAGGTGTTCAGTCTCAGGGTGAAAATGTGCGGCGACGAATACGATATCCCGTGCAATGCAAACGAGAACATGATGGTCGCTCTTGAAAGGGCGGGCATCGCGGGACCGAACCGCTGCCGCGGAGGAGTCTGCGGCTGGTGCAGGAGCAGGCTCGTCGAGGGCGATGTGTTCATACCTGAGATCACGGACGGACGGCGCGGCGCAGACAAGGAGTATGGATACATCCATCCGTGTGCCACGTTCGCGCTGTCAGATGCCGTTATAGAGATGCCGAACAGAAAATGACAGCCGATACTGTTACATATTCAGAAAAGGAGGTGTGTTGATTGGACAGACATTATGACATCGTAGTTGTCGGCGCCGGCAACGCGGGCCTTTCGGCAGCGCTGCACTGCGCGTGCGAGGGAAAGAAGGTGCTGCTGATCGAGCAGCACAATCTGCCGGGCGGCTGTGCAACGAGCTTCAAAAGAGGAAGATTCGAATTCGAACCTTCGCTGCACGAGCTCTGCGACATTGGAAGCGAAGACGATCCTGCAGAGATCCGTCAGATGATGATGGACTACGGGGTGAACGTCGAATGGCACGAAGTGCCTGACTGCTTCCGCATCATAAGCAAGTATTCGGACGGGACGCCGATGGACGTCAGCATGCCGTTCGGCATAAAGGCCTTCATCGATAAGATGGAGCATTACGTGCCGG
>JAFRFA010000158.1:0-13989 GCA_017434585.1 Mogibacterium sp.
CCTCGACGGCATTCGCGGCTTCAGGCGAGAACGGATAGCCGGTAACATAACCGATCAGCCCGCGCGTATCGATGCTCGGATATCTGATCACAGGAAAATCGTATGCGCTGTCATCTGAGCCCGGCATCTGGGGAGTCAGGACGACCGCATGTCCGTGGCTTTTTTCGATATGCTTCGCATAATTATATACCGCATTGGCCACCCCGTCGATGATAGGCGGGAACGAATCATTGAGTAATGCTATGCTGTGTTTGCTCATATCATATAACAGTGCAGGCACCGCGAACCAGCGATGCCTGCATACATTTTTCAGTTGTTCTGCCTGTAACTACTTCGAAAGCATTTTGCCCAGCTTCGTAGCCTTGAATCTGATCTTGACCTCTCTAGGCAGAGCGTAAGGCAGTATCGCCATGAGCTTGCCGTTCTCGGCCGAGTACATCCTCGAAGCGAGCGGATGATCCCTGTGCAGTTCGATGGCATCGAACTCGCACTTTGTGGTGCAGAGTCCGCAGCCGATGCAGCGGTTCACGTCTACAGTCGTGGCGCCGCACTTGAGGCATCTGTTGGCCTCGGCTCTGATCTGCACTTCAGTCAGAGGCTCTCTGAGATCATGCCATGTCTTTGTCGGGTCTCCGTCTCTGCGGCCAGGCTTCTGTCTCGGCATGTTGTCGTATCTCTCAACAAAGATATCGTCTCTGTCGAGTTCGATGATCTCTCTGAGGTCTCTGCCGACTGTAAGCCTGTTAGGGCCCTGAGCCTTGTGTACATATCTGTGGAGCGAATCAGCGATAGGTCTGCCTGCTCCTATGGCGTCTATGGCGAATTTCTGGCCAGTCACGATATCTCCGCCGGCGAAGATGTCTTCTTCTGCCGTCTGGAGCGTCACAGGATCGGCAACGATCATGCCTCTCGGACTGATCTCGACCTTTGTGCCCTCGAGCATCTTACCGTAGTCAGGCTTCTGACCGGTGCAGTACAGTACAGTTGTGCATTCGAGCTCTGTGGTCTCCTTCTCGTCATACTGAGGATCGAATCTGCCCTCTGCGTTCTTGACAGACGTGCACTTTTTGAACTTTATACCGCAGACCTTGCCGCTCTTTGTGAGGATCTCTGCAGGGCCCCAGCCTCCGTTCACGCTGATGCCTTCCTCTTCGCACTCTGTCCTGTCCTCGACGCCCATAGGAAGCTCATCGTAGGATTCGAGAGCGTACATGTATACCTTGTCAGCTCCGGCTCTCACTGCGGTCCTGGCTACGTCCGCTCCGATATTGCCGCCGCCGATGACGACCACGTTGCCGCTGAGCTTGCCTGCCTTAGGCAGCTTGCCGTTCATAAGAGCGACCTCGTCCTCGTTGATTATCCTCATGAAGTCGATACCGCTCATGACTCCCTTAGCGTCCGCGCCCTTTACAGCGAGGCTGCCGCCGCTCTGAAGTCCTATGGCGATGTAGAACGCTGCATAGCCTTCGTCTCTCAGCTGCTGGATCGTAACGTCTTTTCCTACCTCAACACCGGTCCTGAACTCGACGCCCATCTCCTTCATGACATCGATCTCGGCGTCGACGACGTCCTTCTCGAGTCTGAACGAAGGGATACCGTATCTGAGCATGCCTCCGAGCGCTTCCTGCTTTTCGAATACCGTCACAGGATAGCCGCGCTTTCTGAGATAGTACGCAGCGGAAAGTCCTGCAGGGCCGGCGCCGATGATGGCCATCTTGTACTCGTCGCCCCAGAATCCGCCGATCTCTCTGCCGCACTCAGGCACGAACCTGTTCTCGGCCTTGAGCTCCTGAGCAGCGATGAACTTCTTGATCTCATCGATAGCGACAGGCTCATCGATGGTGCCTCTCGTGCAGCGGTCCTCGCAGCGTCTGTTGCAGACGGCTCCGCAGACTGCAGGCAGAGGGTTGTCCTGCTTGATGAGTTCGAGCGCTTCTCTGTATCTGCCCTGGTCGGCCATGTTGATGTAGCCCTGTACCGACAGGTTTGCCGGACAGGCCGCCTTACACGGCGATGTGCCCGTATCGTAGCAGTTGATCTTTGCGTCTTCCCTGTAGTTCTTGTTCCACTTCTCAGGTCCCCATTTTGTCTCGTTAGGAAGCTCTGTCAGCGGGTACTCCACGGCACTGCCGTTCTTTCTGCAAAGTTTCTGTCCGAGCTTCGCGGCGCCTACCGGGCAGATCTCGACGCACTTGCCGCAGGCAACGCACTTGTTGTGATCTACATGTGCCCTGTATGCCGAAGCAGACATGTTAGGAGTGTTGAAGAGCTGCGAAGTCTTGAGGGCGTTGCAGACC
Organism: Mogibacterium sp.; assembly: GCA_017434585.1. GTDB lineage: Bacteria > Bacillota > Clostridia > Peptostreptococcales > Anaerovoracaceae > Crickella. The sequence continues at coordinate 2,298 of JAFRFA010000158.1, forward strand.
GTGTTGTGGCAGTTGCAGATGCCTACGATCTTGTCCTCTCCGTCGAGGTTCGTGATCTGGTGTACATAACCCGCAGCTTCGGCCTTGCGGAGCACCTCCATGACCTCTTCGTATGTGGCATAGCGGGCGTCCTTCTTGGTCTCGACGAGGTACTCTGCCATGTCGCCTACCGCGATGCACCAGTAGTCCTCGATCTCTCCGCCGCCTTCACCTCTGATGCGCTGCTGTCTTCTGCAGGAGCATACATCGAGGCAGTATTTGTCGTATTTGCTGAGCCAGTATGAAAGCTTTTCGTACGAGATGGCTGTGCTCTCGCCTTCGATGGCCTTTTCGACCGGGATGACATGCATTCCGAGTCCGCCGCCGCCTTCCGGTACCATGTGGGCGACCTTGCCTACAGGGACCATCGAAGCATAGTGGAAGAATGTAGCGATCTCAGGGTGCTCTTCCATGAGCTTGCCCGTCATCAGCATGTACTCTCCTGAACCTACGACCCACTTAGGCACAAAGTACTGCTTTTCATGTTTTCTGTTCTCACGGTCGTACTCGAGAAGGCCCTTACAGCATATGCCCTCAGCGATCCTCTCGGCTTCTGCTGCAGACATTTCATTGCGCTTTGCCATCTGCTTTGCAGTAAGCTTGACAGTCCTCTTTTTACCGAAGCTGAGCATGAACTTCACTTCTTCGGTCGTAAGCAGCTTGTCGAGCAGCCAGAAGTCCGGCTCGTCGTTTGCTATTTTTTCAGGATGGCCCGACATGCCAAGATCGTCAGTGATCATTGCAGCAAGCTCCCTGATGAGTTCTGCTCTCTCCTGGTCATCCATCGGATAGGTCTCCGGCAGATAGTCCCAGTCATTGAAGAAATAGTCTTTGAATCTTTCAGGTACCATATTCTTTTCCTCTCTCACACACAAGGTAGGGCGGTTCCGGAAACCGCCCGGCTCTTTCAAGTATTCTATCATACTATGCCCCGGCGGGTGATATAAATGTTTTCCAATAGAAAAAAGCACCGCCTGAGCGATGCTATGTTTCAAGGATGTCTTACTTGAGCTGTGCAGCTACTTCTTCAGCAAAGTTCTCTTCTTTCTTTTCGATGCCTTCGCCAACCTCGAATCTGATGACTCTGGTCAGCTTCAGATCAGCATCTACGGATTTCAGATACTCTGCCACAGTCTGCTTGCCGTCCTCTGCTCTTACGTATGTCTGATCGAGCAGGCACATCTCCTTCAGCTGCTTTTTGATACGGCCGTCAACAAGGCCCGTGAAGATCTTGTTCTCAGTGATCTCCATCTTGGCAGCGATCGCAAGACCTGCAAGTCTTGTCTTTGCCTCATCCGAAAGGAAGTTCGGAAGATAATTGAAGTTGAAGCCCTTGTCCGCTCTCTTTTCAGTGAGGATGTCTACATCTTCCTGACCCCATACGCCCTCGACCTTGTCGAGCAGTCCGTTGAGGATCGGCTTAGGAAGTGTGAACGGATCGTTCAGTGCGCTTTCGAGAGTGATCTTTCTCAGGTTTGAAAGCTCATCTTCCGAGATCTCATCCCTGCTTACATACTGCGGGTTCATTGCTGCGACCTGCATCGCAACATTCTTCAGAGCTTCTCTGTCGGCATCGTTGTCAGCGCCTTCAGCAGCAACGATAACACCGATGTTGCCGCCGCCGTGGATATATGTAGCCAGGACTTTGCCGGAAGCCTTGTCGATCCTTCTGATCGACATGTTCTCGCCGATCTTCGCGATCTTGGCGGTCAGCACCTCACCGACTGTCGAGCCTTCGAAAGGCATGGCCTTGAACGCTTCCATATCGTTGCTGTCAGCCTCAAGAGCAAGTCTGGCGAGTCCTTCTACGAAGTCGATGAACTCATCGTTCTTAGCAACGAAGTCTGTTTCCGAGTTTACCTCTACGATGGCGGCTGTCTTGCCGTCTTCTGCGAGTGCGACTCTTACAAGACCCATAGCTGCGATCCTTCCGGCCTTCTTAGCAGCCTTTGACAGTCCCTTTTCTCTCAGGATCTCGACTGCCTTTTCAAGATCAGCTTCAGCCTCTACCAGAGCCTTTTTGCAGTCCATCATGCCTGCGCCTGTCATTTCACGCAGTTCTTTTACCAGTTTTGCTGTGACTTCTGCCATGATTACTTTTCCTCCTCTTCTGCAGCTTCATCTGCTGCAGCCTCTTCAGCCTCAACTGGAGCTTCCTGGAAGCTCTCGCCCTGCTTAGCTTCAACGATCGCGTCTGCCATGCAGCTTGTGATCAGCTTGACCGCTCTGATAGCGTCATCGTTTGCAGGTATGATGTAATCGACATCGTCAGGGTCACAGTTCGTATCTACGATACCTACTACAGGGATACCGAGGATCCTTGCTTCCTTGACAGCGATCCTTTCCTTCTTAGGGTCTACTACGAAGATAGCGCCAGGCATTCCCTTCATATCCTTGATTCCGCCGAGGTATTTCTCGAGCTTGTCGGCCTCTGCCATCATCTTGAGTGCTTCCTTCTTGGCATACTTGTTGATGGTGCCGTCAGCCTGCATCTCTCTGATCTCTTCGAGTCTGTCGATCCTCTTGCTGATGGTCTTGTGGTTAGTGAGCATTCCGCCCAGCCATCTCTCGTTTACATAGTACATTCCGCATCTCTCAGCCTCATCCTTGATGGCGGCCTGAGCCTGCTTCTTTGTTCCTACGAAGAGTACCGGCTTCTCGCTCTCGCCGACCTTTCTCATGAATTCGTAAGCCTCATCGATGAGTCCGAGCGTCTGCTGCAGATCGATGATATAGATACCGTTTCTCTCTGCAAAGATGTAAGGAGCCATCTTAGGGTTCCATCTTCTTGTCTGATGTCCGAAGTGGACGCCTGCTTCAAGCAGTTGTTTCATTGATACTACTGACATTTTTTAACCTCCGGTTAGTTTACTTCCACTGCTTCATTTATGCCTTCAACCCTTTGTTTTTCGGGGCACCGCGGCTTTCGGCAGTGTGACAAATAGTTTATCTGCGCAATAGCCGTGACTTGCATCCTCGCATTGCTTCGGGCAAGTCTGGCATCGGACCTTCCATCGATTTCCTTCAGAAATCGGGATAGGTCTCGAAACGCGCTCGTATATTATATGTAATCGGGCGCGCCAGTTCAAGAGTTTTTTCTTCTCATTATTCCGTTTTTAGACTTATTTCTGCTGTTTCAGTTCCTTTTGTCTGCTCTCGAGTTCTGCAATGTAGTCTTCGAAACAAAGGTCATTATCCATTATGTATTTTGCGTGCTTTTTGCCCACATATCTGTAATGCCACGGTTCGTAGATTATACCTGTCGTTTCCGTTCTTCCGTTCGGATACCTCAGTATGAAGCCGTAGTCCTGGCAGTGTTTCATGAGCCATTGCTGGGTCGCGGTCTCTTCCTGCTTGTTGTCGAGCGCCTGGTAGCCCGCGTCTATGATATCCACCGCAAGGCCGCATTCGTGCTCGCTGGTTCCCGGTCTGGCAACTGATTCGCCGGCTTTTTCATATGCCTCATCTTCATCCATGCCCTGATCGAGGTACGGCTGCGCCTCTTTCTCATACAGGCTTATCTGTGTATCGTGCGTCCTGTAGGCCGAGCATATGACCGGGTCGCAGCCCGCCTCCCTGCAGTCCTCCATCATAGCCTCAAGCTGCTCCTTTGCCGACGAGTCTATGGAATATCCGTTTTCTATGTCTACTATGTCGGCCTCGTAATCCTCAGGTATCTCGTTCCATTTGTTGACGAGAATGAGGTTTTTCTTGCCGAGATCGGCTATTCTTTCCTTTTCGTCCTCAGATAGCGCAGTTTGCCTTTCATCGACTCTCACCCGGTGAGAGACTATGCTGAATATGCAGAAGACCGCCACAACTATGAGGAGCAGTTCGACTACCGTTATTATTATTGTTTGCTTTTTGCCTGCCATTTTCATCTTTCTGTCTTCTTTTTTGCGTCTTTCACCAGCGAGGCTATATTGTCTCTGCTGACCATGTCGACGCCGTTGTCTATCCTGTCCCTGATCTTATCCGCCTGTTTCTTTGCATCGGGAGTGCTTCCCGAAAGCAGGACAGTCCTCATTATCTTCATAAGGAATCCGTCCATGCCTGTCACCTCCTCGGGAACGTACCTGCCGCCGAGGATATACAGGATCGCTCCGTTCTCGTTCTTCGGGTCGAGCTTCCCTATACTGTACCCCCATACCTGGGCGTAGTTTTCGGCGGTCTCATCAGCAAATCCCGTTCCGTAGACGATGAGGCGCTTCATGACATCCTCATCGAGCAGTTTCGCAAACTTATCGAAGTCCACTATGCCAGAGCCTCTGATCCAGCCTCCGTATACGACGCATCCATAGTCATGAAGATCGATGCCCTCCTTAAGAACATCGTCAAGCGGCACTGCCCTGCAGCCGAGATCCTCTGCTATCCACTCCGCATACTGCTTCGTGGAGCCTCTTTTTGAAGTGTAGATGACTATGCTTTTGTCCATGATTCCTTTTTCACTGCGTTCAGTATTTTATGTTCTCTTTTCCGAGAAGCTTCTCGAGTCTGTCCAGGAGTTCCGGTGTCAGACTGACCCGGTTTTCGGCATTGCACCGCATCGCCTTCTTTCCCGGCAGATATACCAGCACATCGCGTTCTCCAGGCCAGAGGCTCATCATGTCGGTGATGTGGAAGAGCAGCTTGCGCGGCTCCTTATGGGCGTCGAGCACCTCCTGCGGGACGCGCAGCTTCACCGGATCGCTCAGAGGCGCTGCCGGCTTCTGTGAAACACCTCCCTGAGATGGAGCTCGATACCTGTCTTCATTGCCGTATCCGCGCGTGCCGCGGTCGCTTTCTCCGGCCGGGCGCGCAAGCTCTCTGATGCTTTCTACAGGCACTATGTCTTCAGCGAGTATCTCGGCGTCGCTCTCGTCCTTGAAACTCACCCTTCCCGAGATGCCTACTATCATGTCGTTTGCGACGAGATTCCGCTTCCTCTCGTATACCTTAGGAAAGACGATCACATCGATCACTCCGTCGAAGTCCTCGAGCGTCATCCTTGCCATCTCCTGGGACTTGCGGGTTATCATGGTGCGCACTCCGCTCACCATACCTGCCATTATGACCCTGTCGCCGTCTTTGAACTTCGAGGTGTTTATGACCATGCTGTCGGCGTCGTCTCCGCCCGAAGTGAATTCCTCGCCTCCTCCGGTGAGCTCTGAAGTGCCGGCGGTAGTGTTGTCCCTGATCAGATCTGCATACTCATCGAGAGGGTGTCCCGACAGGTATACGCCGAGCATCTCTTTTTCCATGCCCAGCTTTATATCCTTGCTGAAGTCCGCGACTTTCGGAAGATCTGGCGCAGCGATCACTTCATCCTCGAACTCTTCGAGCTGAAAAATGCTTATCTGGTCTCTGCCGGCCTGCTTAGCTATCTTCTGCGCCCTCTTGACGGCGTCGTCACAGACCGTCATCAGTACTGCGCGGTTGTCATTGATGTCGTCGAAGGCTCCGGCCCTTATGAGCGACTCGACCGCCTTCCGGTTCAGCTCGCCCGCATCTATTGCGGCGATGAAGCTGTATATGTCCTTCGTTGCGGATTCATCCTCTCTGGCCTCTGTTATCGCATCTATAATGCCCTCGCCCACGTTCTTTACAGAGAGCAGCCCGAACCTGATGCGCCCGTCCTTAGCGGTATAGTACTTGCCGCTTCTGAGGACCGATGGCGGATCGAGAGGGATCTTCATCTCGCGGCAGTTTCTCACATAGTCGGCAGTATGCTTCGCATCTCCCGCCATACTGGTCATCAGAGCCGCCATGAACTCGACGGGATAATGACACTTGAGATATGCCGTCTCGTACGATATCACCGCGTACGCGGCCGCGTGCGACTTGTTGAAGGCGTACGAAGCGAATGTCACCATGTCTTCGAATATGACTTCGGCCGCTGATGCCGGGACGCCGTTCGCGACGCAGCCCGCTATCTCCGTGCTTCCGTCGTCAGCCTTCTTTCCGTTGATGAAGTATTCCTTTTCCTTGAGCATGACGTCCATCTTCTTCTTGCTCATGGCCCGTCTCACAAGGTCGGATCGCCCGAACGAATAACCGCCCAGATCCCTTACGATCTGCATGACCTGCTCCTGGTAGATCAGGCAGCCGTAGGTGACATCGAGTATCGGTTTCAGATGCGGATCCACATATCTTATATTGTCCGGATGCTTCTTGTTCTCTATGTATCTCGGGATCGAATCCATCGGGCCCGGCCTGTACAGGGCTATGCCCGCGACTATGTCCTCGAAGCAGGTCGGCCTGAGGTTTTTCATGAAATCCGTCATGCCCCCGCTCTCGAGCTGGAACACTCCCTTGGTGTTGCCGTCGGCGATCAGCCTGTATACCTCCGGATCGTCGAAGCCGAGCTCTGCCCAGTCTATTTCGACACCGTGGTTTTCTTTGATCATGCGAAGAGCGTCTCTTATGACCGTGAGGTTGCGGAGCCCCAGGAAATCCATCTTCAGAAGACCGAGTTCCTCAATAGTGGTCATGTTGAACTGCGTCGCCACGCCCTTGTCGGACGAATAAAGCGGCACATAGTCGTCGAGAGGCATCTTCGAGATCACTATGCCTGCAGCATGCGTGGACGCGTGTCTCGGAAGGCCTTCGAGCGCCATCGAAAGATCGAGCACCTGCTTCACGAGAGGCTCGTTCTCGTACCTGTGCCTGAGGTCCGGATTGACTTCAAGGGCTTTGGCGATGGTGATGCCGAGCTCGTTCGGTATCGCCTTTGCTATCTCGTCTCCCTCGGCGTAGGTCGCGTCGAGAGCTCTGGCTATGTCCCTGACCGCGGCTTTCGCCTTGAGGGTACCGAAGGTGATGATCTGCGAGACCTTGTCCCTGCCGTACTTGTTCGTCACGTAATCGATGACTTCCTGGCGTCTTTCGATGCAGAAGTCGATGTCTATATCCGGCATGCTCACGCGCTCCGGATTGAGGAACCTCTCGAAGATGAGGCTGTATTTTATCGGGTCGATCTCGGTTATGGCAAGGCTGTACGCCACAATGCTGCCTGCCGCCGAGCCCCTGCCCGGGCCGACTGCGATCCCGTTTCTCTTTGCGTAATCTATGAAGTCCCAGACTATAAGGAAGTATTCGACATAGCCCATGCCTTCGATGACGGAAAGTTCTGTCTCGAGCCTCTGCCTGTAGATGCTTTCGGGATCCATCGCCTTTTCGCCGTAGCGCCTAACAAGGCCCTTATAGCACAGCTCCCTTAAATATTCGTCTGTCGTCCTGCCGTTCGGCGGTATATATTCAGGCAGGTGGTAATTGCCGAACTCGAATTCGACATTGCACCTGTCGGCTATCTCCTGGGTCCTGTCGACAACATCCGGCATGTCCGGGAAGAGTTCTCTCATCTCGGCCTCTGACTTGAGATAGAACTCGTCGTTTTCGAACCTCATGCGGTCCGCATCCGAAACCTTGGACTGGGTCTGTATGCACATCAGAACATCCTGCGCCGTCGCATCCCCTCGCTTTATATAGTGCGCGTCATTTGTAGCGACCATCGGTATCCCCGTATCGGCGCTGAGCCTTCTGAGTCCTTCTGTCACGCGCACATCCTCCTCGAGGTGATGGTTCTGGATCTCGAGAAAGAAGTCATCCTTTCCGAATATATCCTGCAGCTCGAGAGCTTCCTTCTTTGCCCCCTCATAGTCGCCGTTCAGAAGATATCTCTGGACATTGCCCGCAAGGCAGCCGGAGAGGCATATGATGCCGTCGGCATACTGCCTGAGAAGAGATTTGTCGACCCTCGGCTTGAAGTAGAAGCCGTCAACATAACTCCTGGATACTATCTTTACCAGGTTGCTGTAGCCCTTCTGGTCCTCTGCCAGAAGTATGAGGTGGCCGGAGTTCCTGTCACGGTCGATATCCCTGTCGAACATGGTCCTCGCAGCCGTATACACCTCGCATCCTATGACCGGCTTGATGCCGGCCTTTTTACAGGACTTGTAAAAATCCACAACACCGAACATGGCGCCGTGATCGGTGATCGCCAGCGCCTCCATCCCGAGGTCCTTCGCATACTGCGGGAGCTCTGAGATCCTGCTCATTCCGTCGAGCAGGCTGTATTCGGTATGTACGTGAAGATGTGTGAACATTCCCGTTGGTTTATTTTACTGTCTTCGGACCCTCATACTTCATCGCAAGCATGGTGATATCGTCGAACTGATCTGCACCGTCCACGAAAGACCTGATGGCGTCACTGACTGTCCCAAGCACCTTGCCCGGTTCATCTCCGCCGCACCTGCTGAGAGCATCCTGCAGACGCTCTTCTCCGAAGAGCTCGTTGTCCCTGTTGCTCGCCTCTGTTACTCCGTCGGTATATACATATAACATGTCGCCCGGTTCAAGTCTGAATTCGTGTTCTTCGAAATTCATCCCTTCCATGACGGCGACAGCCGGCGAATGCCTGTATTTGACGAGCTCGAAGGTCCCGTCCTTCTGTCTCCACAGAGCCGGATGCTCGTGCCCGGCATTCGAAGCCAGCCCCTTTCCGGTGGATATCTCGAATAATGCCAGCCAGACAGTGACGAAGAGGCCGGTATCGTTGCTCTCGCACAGCCTTTCGTTCACGTTTTTCAGGACGTCCGATGGGCTCATCCCCTGGAGTGCGAAGTTCTTGATGAGCACCTTCGCGATGACCATGAACAGCGCGGCCGGGACTCCCTTGCCCGAGACATCGGCTATTACAAGAGCCAGATGGTCTTTGTCGACGAGGAAGAAGTCGTAGAAGTCTCCTCCGACCTCCTTTGCCGGATTCATGCTCGCGTAAAGCTCGAATTCCTCCCTTTCAGGGAAAGGCGGGAATATCCTTGGCAGCATGCTGGCCTGTATCTTTGTGGCTATGTTGAGCTCGGCTCCTATCCTCTCCTTTTCGGCGGTGACAGCTCCGAGCTCCCTGATGTATGTCCTGAGCTCGTCATCCATCTTCACAAAGGATTCCGCCAGGGTCTCCAGCTCATCGTTGGTATGGATGTCGATCTCGATCCTTTCGTCTTCTTCCAGATTGTCTATTATCTCGCCGGCCTTGTCGTTCAGTATGCCTATAGGCCTCAGCACGCCTTTCTTGATGATGGCATAGGATATCGCCATCATCAGAGCGGACACTCCGGCGATGGTCAGGAATATGACTGCCATGGATCGCAGTATGGCCAGTTTGAGGTCAGGCACGGAAATATCCACCGCGGCCACGGCCACCGGCGTGCCTGCTGAATTGAATATAGGAGTGAAGGCCGAAGCGATGTATCCGTACTTGTCATCCTTTGTCAGCTTGACCTTCTCGGGAGGATCGTGTCTGAAGACCTCCTCCGTGGCTTCCTTGCCGCCTTCCATGTAATTCTCGTGTTCTCCGAGATCGCAGTATCCCTCTTCAGTATTGGCATCCCATACGTATACCAGGTCGTCCTCGTATGGTACGTAGACATAGAAATACTTGATAGCGGTCTCTCTCTGAGCGGAATTCAGATAATTCTGCACAAGATAATAGTAGTCGTCCTTCTTCTCTGTCGTCACATATCTGTGTATCGTGTCGCCGTTGATGAAGTCGGCCGCCGCCCTCGTATAGTTGTATGCCTGTCTGTTGTACTCATTTACCTGGTGGTAGTAAGTCCCGATCCCGACAGCCACACACACGACTATGATCAATGTAACGGCAAAAATTATTATTCCTGTCAGCGTTTTCCGCCCGAGGCTGTTTCTTGGTTTCCCGTTCATCAGTTGATTTCTTTTCCCTTCCAGGCCAGCCTTCCGGCTGTGATCCTGATCCTCAGATTACGCCATATCTCGGCAAGCCACAGTGTCACAAGTATTATGCAGACAGACAGCACCAGCGTCTTCCATACAGGCAGCACCTGCGTTCCGTTCTTTATGTACAGCACCACATTTGTGATGGTCCGCACTAAGACCCAGTGTATGCAGTAGAACGAGGTTATCTTGCTGCTGACATCGGTAAAGAATGCCATCGTGCGCGGAGTGATCATCTCCGTAACGAAGTACCATACCCCCAGCATTCCGATGTCTAGGAGTATGCACTCCAGCATGTCCCAAGGCATCATGTGATAATAGCAGTTCTGGCCTTCTCCGAACATGCCCCATGTATGCTCTATCCCCGTGCACATGTATATGGCTGCGATCGCAAGCGCCGGCACGGATACGATGGCATAGAACTTCCCCTTGTCTTCCTTTCTTATATGCCTGAGCAGTTTGCCGAAGCATAAGCCGGACACCGGCACTATGAGCCATATCAGGAGCGGGAAGTCGGATATGAGAAGCCCCGAATCATCCTCGGTGCCGATGAACGACCCGAGCAGTATGTTCAGGATCGGCACTCCTGTATCGACGCCGGTCGTAAGCATGCCGATAAATGATGCTGCCACTGCGATCGCCATCATCTTTGCCGGGGACAGTCCCAGTTTTCTGAACAGAGCTGTCACCAGATAGGCGAGCCCCGCAAACAGAAGCACGTCGTTTCCGAGCACCCTGTATACGAGCGGCACGATGAACTGCTCCCTGTCTCCGCTTATCGAGTATCCGATCAGATACGGAATGAGGAATCTGCAGATATTGAGAACATAGGATATGATCACAAGATCGATGCCCCTCAGCGCGAACTTTCCGGGAGTCCTCCGCCTCGTATAGTCCATGCTGACGCCCATGGCAAACAGGTACATCGGAGCACTGAAAGGCCCTCCGATGACCGTATCGAAAAGATACGGTATGCCCGACTCGAGCATCTCGTCAGTGCAGCATTCTATTATGCAGTGTATTATAGGAAGACACAGGACCGGGATCGCTCTTGCGAGATCCAGTTCCCACTGCCGTCCGGTATTTACTTCTTCTTCCTGAAATAAGGATCTTACTTCGTTGAACATCAATTTCTCATTCTACGCATAAATATACGGATATAGTATAGCATAAAAAGAGCATGAAAAGGGGGACAGCTGTGTGACTGTCCCCATTCGTTCATTTTTTTCTTTTTACTTCATGCCGCGCTCTTTTTTCAGCATCGCGATCTTGAGCCTCTTGAGGCATTCCCTTACATCGTCTTCGGTGTAGTTGTTCTCGCCTACGATGTTGGACTCGATGCCCTCAGGGTTCTTGTTGAAGTCCACTACGTTGTCAAGATAAGGGCTCTCGACGACGAAGGTCCCGGCCGTGCCGCTCCAGTTGAGACCGGCAACAGGGATCCCGCGCTCGCCCACCTCGTTGACGCAGTTGACGTAGTCGACGTCAAGGTTGCCCCATCCGTCTGTCTCTACGATGACCCCGTCAGGCCTCGCGCACTCCGCGATGACCGCGGCAGTCCTCGAGTTCCTGATTTTCTCTTCATTGCCCTCCATCGAGCCGTATACCAGGACTCCCATCAGGTCGATGCCCGGTTCCTCGCCGAGGACCTTGATCAGAGGATCTCTGAAATGATGAAGGCTTGTTTCCTTTGTTGAAGGACCTACTCCCATGTCGCACCTCCTTAATTCATCGCCTTGATGGCACCGTCCCTGAACTCGTTCGGAGTCAGCATTATCGGAGTGCCGCCGTAATCAATAAGTGATTTGCCGCCCTCGACGCCGGAAGGCTGGTCAGGGAAGATCCATGTGTCGAGCATGGCTCCGTGCGAGATCATCTCCTTGATGACGAGCACCTTCTTCTGGCCCGGACGGATCCTGTCGTA
>JAFRFA010000159.1:0-17404 GCA_017434585.1 Mogibacterium sp.
GGTGGTTTTGTATGCCTCGATTATTCAGTTTTATGGCTTTTCATCCAGAATTTGCGTCTATGCAAAAGCGCCGGCATCGTTGAAATACCAGCGCTTGCGTTGCATTTACATTGGTGTTGCATTTACCTTGAAAATTCAGCTTCGATAACTACTCCGTCAGCATCGACTTTTATTTCATCCTGCGAAGCTCCCGGCGATGATGCTTTCAGGTGGTCCATGAGCTTGCCGCGGATCTCTTCGAGCACTGCAGGATTTGCCTCGAGGAACTCCTTGACGTTCTCTCTGCCCTGCCCGATCCTCTCGCCGTTATAGCTGTACCACGAGCCGGACTTGTCGATGATCCCGATATCAGACGCCATATCGAGGATATCGCCTGAAAGCGAGATACCTGTTCCGTACATTATGTCGAATTCAGCCTTCTTGAACGGAGGAGCGACTTTGTTCTTTACGATCTTGACCCTCGTCCTGTTGCCGAATACCTCTTCGCCCTTCTTGATCGTGTCTATCTTTCTGACGTCCATCCTCATCGATGCGTAGAACTTCAGTGCACGTCCGCCCGTTGTAGTCTCCGGATTTCCGAACATGATGCCGATCTTCTCTCTGAGCTGGTTGATGAAGATGACGCAGGTGCCGGATCTGTTGATGGCGCCGGCGATCTTACGGAGAGCCTGCGACATGAGTCTTGCCTGCAGCCCGACGTGCGAGTCTCCCATCTCACCCTGGATCTCTGCTTTCGGTACGAGAGCCGCAACGGAGTCGATGACTATGATGTCTACGGCACCGCTCCTTGTGAGCATCTCGCAGATCTCAAGAGCCTGCTCGCCGGTGTCAGGCTGGGACACCAGAAGCTCGTCGACATTGACTCCAAGATTTTTGGCATATACCGGATCGAGAGCGTGTTCGGCGTCGATGAACGCTGCCTGGCCGCCTTTCTTCTGGCATTCTGCGATAGCGTGCAGCGTAAGAGTCGTTTTACCAGATGATTCCGGTCCGTAGATCTCGATGATCCTGCCTTTGGGATAACCGCCGACTCCGGTTGCGAAATCGAGGCTTACAGAGCCTGTCGAGATCACTTCGATGTTTGTCACCGGCCCGGATTCACCGAGCTTCATGATGGCGCCCTTACCGTACTGTTTCTGTATCTGATCGAGCGCCTGCTGAAGCGCTTTATCTTTCGCGGCGCGATCAGCGCTGTTCATATTATCTGCCATATTTCCTCCCGTATTGCGCGTAGAACGCTTGTTCGCGTTTATATTACCGATTATGACATGTCGTGTCAATATTATATTTGCAGAGCCTGCTGCGTGTCGAACAAAAAAAGCACTAAATCCGACATTAAATCCCCGACTTTCGGGGCTTACCCCTCACTTTTACGGTTTACGGCGCTCATTGTCTTATAAGCAGGTAGACAGCCCTCAGCATCCTGAGAGTAAAATACCTGCGGTTCCACTTCCTGTCATTTCTCGAGGTCCTGACTTCCATATGACCCGTCACATCACCGAACGAATATCCAATGAAGGCTTCGCCGGGCTCATGTCCTTCATCTGCGTCCGGTCCTGCATAACCTGTCACTGAAACGGCGATATCCGCCCCTGAGCGGGTTCTTGCACCTCTTGCCATGGCTTCGGCCGTTTCGGCGCTTACAACGCCGCAGCGGGCGATTATCCCGCCGTCTACACCGAGTTCTTTTGTCTTTGCAGCTGCTGAATAAGTAACATATGAAGATGAAAGCACCCCGGATGCTCCCGCGACATCTGTGACTGCTGAAGCGAACAGTCCGCCGGTGCATGATTCGGCAGCAGCTATCTTCAGGCCCTTCTCTTTCAAAAGTCTGACTACGACCTCGTTGAGATCTTCATTATCGTAACTGTAGATGTATTCGCCTGCGAGGGCATTTATCTTATCTATCATCTGAGATACGGCAGATTCAGCTTCATCTGATGTATATCTCTGCGAAGCCACTCTCAGAGTGCACTCACCCTCTTTTGCATAGGTAGCGATGGTAGGATCTGTCTGCCCGTCTATGAGAGGCATAAGAAGCATCTCGAGATCTGACTCTCCTATTCCTATGGTGCGGATGACCCTGTAATACATTTTCTTTTCCATAAACTGTTCGAGGTACTGTTTTACACAGTTCTCAAACAGCCAGATCATCTCTCTCGGAGGGCCGGGGAAGCATATCGCGGTCTTGCCGTCTTTTGCAAGAGCAAAACCGGGCGCAGTACCGGATCCGTTGTAGAAAGGAGTGCATCCGTCCGGAAGGAGCGCCTGTTTCATATTGTTTTCAGGCATATTGCCTCCGCGCTTTTCGAAGAAAGATTTAAGATCAGCCGCGACCCTTCTGTCTTCGTGCATATCTGCGCCCATATATTCAGCAACGATCTCCTTCGTGAGGTCATCCTGTGTCGGTCCGAGTCCTCCGGTCAGGAGCACGAGCTCCGTGTCACGGAATGCCTCAGCGAGTTTGTCCCTGAGCCTGCCGGGATTATCTCCGACAACAAAATGATACATCACATCAAAGCCCATGTGATTGAGCTTGTCTGAAAGATATGCGGCGTTGGTATTTACGGTCTGTCCGAACAGGAGCTCTGTACCGACAGCAATAATCGAAGTTTTCATACTTGACCGGTCCCTGCAGAGAGATCATCGCCTCTGCTGTTGCTACATGCTGAAGATGTCTTTGTTCTTCAATACGTATTCACAGCCTGAATAGACTGTCATTACGAGCGCTGCCCAGAAAATAACGTTTGCAGCAAGTGTTATCTGCTGCTGGACTGAAGGCACGGACAAGGCGAGCAGATATGCTATGACGGCAAACATCTGCAGCACGGTCTTGATCTTGCCTGACATTCCGGCCGCAAGCACTCTTCCCTCGGAAGCAGCGACTGTCCTCATACCGGCGATGATGAACTCGCGTGCGAGAATGAGAATGAGCATCCACGCCCTGATAAGGTCTGCTTCAATGAATAGGCAGAGAGCGGAATAGACAAGTATCTTGTCTGCCAGCGGATCCATTATCTTGCCGAAATTGGTGACAAGGTTCCTTTCGCGGGCGATCTTTCCGTCGAAGTAGTCAGTGACGGAAGCTGCGCAGAACAGCACAAGAGCCACAGGGTAATATCCCAGGATGAAGGCCGCTATAAAGAACGGCACCATGATGATCCTTGCGAGTGTGAGTTTGTTTGGGAGATTCATGATAGTTTTTCCTCCATTTTATGTTTTTCTTAAATGACCTCAGAGCCTTCAAGATCGTATTCGAAGGCATCTGTTATCTGTACTTTCAGGATATCGCCCGGCATGTGGGCGTTATCTGACGAAACAGTTACTGCGCAGTCTATCTCCGGAGCATCATAACGCGTCCTGCCTGAGTAGAGACCGTCTCCGATTATCTCATCGATGATGACTTCATATGTCTTTCCGACCGTCTTTTCGTTCAGTCTTTCGCTGACAGCCAGCTGGTGCTCCATCACGCGGTCCCGCCTTGAGGCGCGGACTTCTTCGTCTACCCTTCCTTCCATAGTGAAGGAAACCGTTCCCTCCTCATCGGAAAATGCGAAGGCTCCGAGCCTGTCGATATCATATGTATCGATGAAATCGATCAGAAGATCCATATCCTCTTCGGTCTCACCCGGAGAACCGACCAGCAGAGTCGTGCGTATATGTACATCCGGGATACGTTCCCGCAGCTTTGTTATGACGGCTTTGATAGAATCGCCGGTGGACTTTCTCCTCATCAGATGAAGCACTTTGTCTGATATATGCTGTATAGGCATATCGATGTACTTGCATATCTTAGGCTCCTTCGCGATGACATCGATAAGATCGTCAGTAATACCATTATCGTAAACATACATCAGTCTTATCCATTCGATGCCGTCTATCCTGCATAGTCTTCCGAGTAGTTCAGGAAGTTTCAGTTCTCCGTACAGATCGCGGCCGTACTGCGAAGTATCCTGGGCAATGAGTATGAGCTCCTTTATTCCGGCAGCAGCCATGTCTTCTGCTTCTCTGACGCAGTCTTCCATCTTCTTGGATCTGAAAGGTCCCCTTATGAGAGGTATGGCGCAGAAGCTGCAGTTGTTGTTGCAGCCCTCAGCGATCTTGAGATATCCGGAATACGAGCCTTTATCGAAAAGGCGTTTTCTGTATCTGAGATCATCAGTATCATCGCCTACCATGTCCCTGGAACTGACGCTCCCTCCGAGCAGCACTGACGGCAGGTCATCGTAGTCGTTCACACCGAAGAACATGTCGACTTCCGGCATTTCTTTTGAAAGCTCTTCGTGATAACGTTCGGCAAGGCATCCGGTGACTACAAGCTTTTTGTTTTCTCCACGTTCCGCTGCAAGCTCGAATATCCTCTCTATGGATTCTTTCTTGGCATCCTCTATAAAACCGCAGGTATTGACTATTAATATGTCTGCATCCTGCGGATCATATGCGATGGCGCAGCCTCTCTCAACAAGAGAAGCCGCGAGCATCTGAGAGTCATATTCGTTCTTTGCGCATCCGAGAGTATCTATATAAATCTTCATCAGTATTTATCCTCGCTGTCGGCGTCCATGACCATGCGTCTTACGGATTCCGGAAGCGAATTGAATGAATCCATTGCCTGCGTATTGGTGAGTTTCTGAGAACCGTTTATTTCTTTTTCCGAAGCCGCCCCGGACCTGTCCGGATCATCTGCGGACGGCTCTTCAGAACCAGGTGCACCGGCAGTACCCTGTGCGTATACCGTCTTAGGCTCAGCTGCCGGAGACGGTTCAGGGACCGCCTCGGCATCTTCAGGCTCAGCAGGGTCATCATATACGCCGTAGTATTCTTCTTCAGTCATCAGGAGCTGGCGCGGTCTCGATCCGTCGGAAGGCCCTATTATGCCTTTCTCTTCGATCTCATCGATTATTCTAGCGGCTCTGTTGTATCCTATCCTGAATCTTCTCTGAAGCATGGATACAGATGCCTGTTTTGACTTGAAGATGAATGCTATGGCGTCTTCTGTAAGCTCGTCCTGAGGTTCTGAACCTCCTTTTTTACCGTCGCTTTCGAGCGCCTTCTGTATCTCGTCATTATATGAAGGATCACCTCCTTCTTTTTTGACGAATTTGATGACCTTGTCGATCTCTTTTTCGGATATGAACGGTCCCTGCACCCTGTACGGCTTTGTAGAGCCCACAGGCGAGAACAGCATATCTCCCTTGCCGAGAAGCTTCTCGGCGCCAGCCATATCGAGTATCGTCCTTGAGTCGAACTGTGAAGCCACGCTGAAAGCTATCCTTGACGGGATGTTCGCTTTGATAAGACCCGTTACGACATCGACTGACGGCCTCTGGGTAGCGACTATGAGATGCATCCCTGCGGCCCTTGCCTTCTGGGCGAGTCTGCATATGGAGTTTTCAACTTCTGAAGGAGCAGCCATCATGAGATCGGCAAGCTCGTCTATTATTATGACTATCTGCGGCTTGCAGTCGGCCCAGCGGTGGTTCATCCTCATGAGTTCGTTGAATGAACTGAGATCCTTGACATTATGTTCGGCAAAGAGCTCGTATCTCTTGTCCATCTCATCAACTGCGATAGCAAGAGCTCTGGAAGCTTTTCTCGGATCTGTCACGACCGGAGTGAGCATATGAGGTATGCCGTTGTAATTTCCGAGTTCGACTACCTTAGGGTCGATCATGATAAGCTTGAGTTCCGAAGGTCTGGCCTTGTACAGGAAACTCACGACTATCGAGTTGATGCAGACAGATTTACCGGAGCCTGTGGCGCCGGCTATGAGCATATGCGGCATGTCGTGAAGGTCCGCAACGATATTGTTGCCCGAAATGTCCTTGCCCACAACGAATTCGATCTTTGATTCAGCGCTCATGAATTCGTCCGTATCGATAAGATCGCGTATGAGGACAGGCGACGGCTTGTCGTTTTCGACCTCGATGCCCACAGCAGCCTTGCCCGGTATAGGAGCCTCGATACGTATGCTCTTTGCCCTCAGATTGAGAGCTATATCATCGGCGAGCCTGGTGATGCTCGCTACCTTGACGCCTGTTGCCGGCTGGACCTCATATCTGGTGACTGATGCGCCCTGAGTGACCGTAAGCACCTTAGCATCCACACCGAAGTCATTCAGGGTCTGCTCTAGCAGGTTTGCCTTTTCTTCGAGTTGTATGTCGCTCATCATCTGCTTTGAGCCTGTATCTCTTTTGAGAAGACTCACAGGAGGCATCTCGTAGCCGCTGTCGTCAGCAGAAGCGCTGAATCCGGCGGCGATCGCCTCATCGGCGTCGCTGTCATGAGCAGCCTGCTCCTTTTCTGTCTTCTCAGGAGCAGAAGAAGTCTTTTTAGCAGAAGAAGAGCTGCGTTTCCGGGCAGGCTCATCAGTAGCTTTTTCAGCAGCGTCTGCTGTCTCTGCAGCAGCTGCATTCTTTACGGACGGGGTATTTTTGCTCCCGCCATGAGCATCAAGACCGAAGGAACCCGAGTGTCCTGTATCGTCCGGATCGCCCAGTCCGAAACCGGTCTTCTTCTTTTCTTTGTTTCTGTCGGATCTCCTTCCGGGATAGCCGTAGTTTTCTTCTTCTTTGTCAAAATCCCTGTTTTCGGCATACATGCTTCTCTCTGCCGGCTTTTCGCCGTTCATGCCGACTTTTTCATGGTCGTGAGCCATGAGCTCCTTTTCGGATCTGAAAGTCTTGCCTGTCTCGCTGTCGATGGCAAAATATCCTTTGATCCTTCCGAAAAGCGTGTTCCTGCCCTGGCTGCCCGCATCGCCGGACACGGAAGGTACTATCTGAGTATAGTCGATATCGGCATCGCGCCTTGCCGCACTGAAAGGTTTAGGTATGTCTTCAGCCGAGATCCTTCCGGCCGGTGCATTCTGATCTTTTTTATCTTCACCGGTGATGCTGCTGAATATGGACTTCCAGAAAGGCTGCCTTGGAGCTTCGGAAGTGACGGCAGCGCTGCCGCCCGGAAGCTGAGAAACCTTCTCGCGCTCGTCCTGTTCAAGTTCCTTCTCCATCTGCTTCGCTTCGGCTTTTCTGCCAAGTCCGTCAAAGAACCTGGATATAGGCGAATTGGCCACGAGAAAGACAGATATAAGAAGAACGGCTATAGAGATGATAAGAAGCCCCGGCATACCGAAAAGCTTGGCCAGCAGCGAGCCTATCTCCATGCCGATGACGCCTCCCATCTCGCCTCTCACCCCGAGTATGTAGTAGTCGGCGATGTCGGCGAAACCGTACCTGAGATTGTATGGATCTATGAACCTGTACGAATTGAGTATGCACAGATTGATAAAAATGAGCATGCTGAATATCGTTGTCCGAAGACCGATATGAGACAGTTTGCCCGCAAAGAGAAGCACCGCAAAGATAAGAACGAGGAAAGGAAGCACGTAAGCCATCGAACCGAACAGCCCCTTGCAGAGATCGTGGACCTTCATGCCCAGGCTGCCGGTCGAGTCCATTACGACTGTAAAGAAAAGGAATACAGCAACAGCAAACAAAGTGATGCTCCAGATCACATCCAGGTTGCGTCTGTCGCGGTCACTCCTTCGTTTCATTTCGTCAAGGACTTCCTGTTTTGTCGGTGCCGGAGCGGTTGCCGATCCGGTGTTCTTAGGTTTATTTTTGCTGCCGGGCGGTCTGCCCGGTCCTCTTTTCTTCTGACCGTTGCTGCTTTGCTGTGCCATTCATACTCCTTTGAAATGCTCTGAGGCATATAATGTATATAGCCGAATCATTATACCACAATATATTGGATTCATAAAGAAAAAGAAAAGTCCCTTACGGGACCTTGTCTTTCGTCTTACGACCTTTTCAGCTATTCTGCATTGACCACGTCCTTGCCGTCGTAATAACCGCATACAGGACATACTCTGTGAGGAAGCTTTGGCTCATGGCACTGAGGACAAATCGAAAGTCCGGTCATGCTCTTCTTCATGTTAGCAGCCTTTCTGCCGCTTGTCTTAGCCTGTGAAGTTTTCCTTTTAGGTACTGCCATTGTCGACACCTCCTTTTATGTTTATCTTGATTATTATCCTATTATTTCATGTCGCACCGATATAGTATATTCACCCGGACGCGTCTTGTCAACGAATAGGCATGAAAAATTTTTTTCAAATTGGGTATGGATTTATCAATAAGTTTGTGTTACATTATCATTGTTGCAAATAACGGGGTGTGGCTCAGCTTGGTAGAGCGCTTCGTTCGGGACGAAGAGGTCGCGTGTTCAAATCTCGTCACCCCGACCATCATCAAACCTTTGGAACAGCTGTGTTTCAAAGGTTTTTTCTTATTCGTTTTCCTGTGCAATATCGTAGCCCGCACCGCCCTCAGCCTTCACCTTGTACAGCGATGAATCCGCTCTCCTGAACAGTTCATCAGCACTGCCGCCGTGTCCGAGCGATATGCCGGCGCTGATATGGATCTCCGGCAATCCGTCAGACGTATCCGCGAGCTTTTCGTTGATCACATCTATCTTTTTAGCCACAGTACTTACAGATACCGTATCAATGTTCTGAAGTATTACCGCGAATTCGTCTCCGCCCAGCCTGCATACATAATCATGTGCGCGGAATGAATCTCTGATCGCGTTCGCTACTTTTACAAGTATCCTGTCCCCGGTCTAATGACCCAGATTGTCATTAACGCCTTTGAATTTATCGACATCGATGATAATGAGAGCGGTCCCGCTCAGATCGAGATGGTTTATGAAATAGTCATATCCGCTGCGGTTGTACAGTCCGGTAAGATGATCGTGTGTAGCCTCATATTCGAGCTGTTCTTTCTGCTTCTTGTTTGATTCATAAATATTATTGTATGTATTCGCAAGGAATCTGAACTCTCTTGACCCTTCTACAGGTATAGGCTCATCGGCATGGATAAACACCACCGCTCTGAGAAGCGGACTTACCAGAAGCATCAGAGTGAAAAGCATAGCCGAAAGAGTGATCAGGATCGCGACCAGGATTATCAGTCTCTGCTGTCTGAAAAGATGCGTGAATTCATCTGTCGTGGCTATCTCCTGATCCTGGACCGTTTTCTGGAGTTCGTGTATGCATTCATCCATGTTTTTGTATATCGCTTCCTTTTCGTCGTGATATTCCTTATCGAACACCATGCTGCGGGCAAGAGCGTCTTTCTCCTCATTTGTCAGGGCTTCATCCTCCTCTGTAAGCTCTGTATCCCGGATCTCCTGAGGAAGCTCAGAAAGATCGTGACCGTACGCGATGGATGTGAGTTTCATCGAATAGTATTCTCTTTCCATCAGCTTCACGGACTCATCCATTGCCGAGCTGAGGGCTTTGTATGCCTCGGATTCTCCTATGATCTCCCCGAGTGTTGAGAGAGCCTTGTCCCTGCGTCTTGTCTCATTCGCTTCGGTGAAATAGTTGTTGAGATACTGAAGATCGCCTGTTTCCGCATAGCATCTCACCTGCTCCGTAAGGTAGTCCGATGCTTCACGCAGTTCGCTGGAACTCTCACGCAGCTTTATGAAGCTTTTTGTTTCTTCCTGCATGAGCATGTATCCGGATGTCGCCCTGTAGGTAGCAATGAGCAGCAGGATAGACAGCACAAAAAGCAGTACTGCGATGATTATCTGCATGTTTCTTATCGAAACGCCTTTTTCTGTAAGGCCGCTCCTTATCTCTCTTTTGTTCTTCCTGAAATTCTCTCTCGTCATAATTCTTTCTGTATCATCTGTTCCGCAGCGTCTTTCATCACAGGGGTCCTGACATGATCCGAATCCGATGCATTGCTGCGGCCTGTCACAAGATTGTATATATCGGACGCGTGTACATCCAGTCCGAGCATATTCCGTGCATCATCACCGAGCCTGCGCCATTCCTTGTTTATATTTGTTATGAAAGGCAGACTGCACGAAACGTCTTTTGCGGACACGGACAGCAGGTCCCTGCCCTTGCTGCTGAATCCCAGCACTCTTGCATAATACGGCATATCATACGGATACTTCGTCCTTGTGATGCCAAGAACCGTCTGCATGCAGAGTCTGGATATCCTGGTGTATGTATATCTTTTAGACTTTACCGAAGAGATTATTTCCCCGAAGCTTTGCCCGTCATGCACGGCCTTTTTCAGAAGCCACCCCAGGCCTTCACCGCCGGACGGACAGTCTTCAATAAAGGCAGGGTCCGAAGACATGACTGCATATCTAAGCACAGCCGTCCAGTCATCTGTAAATGTGAGAGGCGGTCTGTTCAGGATTTCGAGCGAAGCTTCCGGTATCCAATCCGATAGTCCTTCGAACAGATCTGCGCCTTTCACGCGCCTGTCATGCAGAAGTTTTCTTATTGCAGAAGCGCTCTGATACTCACCTGTTTTCAATCCTCCGCAGGAATGCGGTGCTCCTCTCCTTTTTATCGCCAGAGGACGGGATGTTTTCATGCTCAGGATATATTCAAGAGCAAGTATATCGTTTGGCTCTCTGAGGACAGACAGCTCCTTTGCGACTTCGCCGGCAGAAACTTCTTCTTTTCTGAGCGCGGCATAGGCTTCAGCTCTTGCCGCAGGGTAACTCAGGCCCTCTTTTGAGAGAGAAGATATCTCCGCTTCAAGACATCTTGCCATCCTGTTTATATTGCCTGCAGTCTTTTCGATCAGTTCTGTTTCTCCGCTCTCGCTCCCGAATGCTATATGTGTGCATCCGGCAGCCTCCAGGAGCCTTACTGATGCTTTTGCATACTGCGAAGCATTGCCAAGGCAGAAAAGCACCGGGATCTCTATGACAAGATCAGCGCCGCTGGCAAGGGCCGCTTCTGTCCTTGACCATTTGTCCGTCAGCGCAGGTTCGCCCCTCTGCACATAATCGCCGCTCATCGCGACAACAACAGCATCGCAGCCTGTAAGACTGCGTGCTTCTTCTATCAGATATGCATGGCCGTTATGAAGAGGATCGAATTCAGCTGTTATACCTGTAGCTTCCATCGTACTGTTTCTCAAAAATAGGGGCCCGCCTGCTGCGGAAGGCCCCGTCCCTGTCATTCGTAATAATAACTTTACTCCGCTCTATCGACGACATGCATCTCAGAAGCAGGCTCCTGCGAATGGGTCTGCTCTCCCAGCTGTACTCTCTCTGCAAGAGTCTTCATTTCCTGACGGTTCTGATTGACCTTGGCGTTGATGCTCGCGAGCATCTGGTTGAAGTAATCTGTCATCGGATCGATATACGAACTTCCGACGCTGGCGATATCCGTCTGCATGTCATAAAGGAGCTGATCGATATATTCATACGATCTGTATTTCATATAATTTGCATGATTCTCAGCTTCCTTGAGGATGGCATCAGCTCTCTTCTGTGCATCTTTATAAATATTGTTGTTGTTAACAAGATACTCGACCTGGTCTTTGGCCTCGTTGATCATCCTGTTATATTCCTTTTTTGCATCGCTAATTATGCGGTCCCTCTCCTGGTCGAGCCATCTGGCCTGCTGTATGTCGCGCGGCAGATTGGCGCGGATGTCTTCGATGATCTTCTGCGCCACATCGAGATCTATGATACCTTTTTCGGAAAACGGCATCTTGCTGGATGAAGTGATGAGATCCTCGAGCTCCTCGAGAAGCGATATCAATTTGATGCTGTCGTCGTTCATTTATGATCCCTCCTAAAACAATACGCTTCGGTTATTTATCTGTTCTCAATTTTGTCCCTGATCCTTGATGCAGTATACGGATGCACAAGTCCGCTTACATCTCCGCCAAGTGATGCAACTTCCCTGACCAGACTAGAGCTTACAAAAGAAGCACCGGGATCCGTCATCAGGAACACGGTCTCTGTACCTTTTGTGTATAAAAGCGAGTTCATCTGAGCCATCTGGAATTCATTCAGAAAGTCTGCCGTATCTCTCAGTCCTCTTACAACAGCTGTAAAGCCGTTTTCATTCACATAGTCTGCGAGAAGCCCTTTGAATTTATCTATGCGCACATTCGAGATATTTTTGGTGACTTCCCTGAGCATTTCAGCTCTTTCGTCTACTGTAAAAAAGCCGGTCTTCTGAGGATTGACCACTACAGCCACTGTTAGCGAATCATACATCGCAGCAGCTCGCTCAATGATATTGATATGTCCGTTCGTTACCGGATCGAAAGAACCGGCATAGAGGGCTGTTCTTTCCATGTTTATGTATCCTCGCTTTGAATAAATATTAGCAAAACAAAAAATGTTTTACAACATGAAAACGTCCACTCCTATGCTGCCGTAACGCTTTTCTTTGAAGCGTTTCAGGGCGCCGTAAGTGTCGGATAACTTGTTATCGTACAAGTGCTCAGCCACTACTATACTTCCCTCATCTAGAAGACCGTACTCCTGGAGCAGCAGCATCGCAGTACTGTAATAGGATATCTCGCCGTATGGAGGGTCCATAATGACTACATCAAGTCTTATATCATTGCCGGTACCGGCGATATCCGCAATTGCCGCTTTGTAGTCCCTGCCTACCACAACTGCTTCCGGACCGGCTCCGCAGTTTGCTATGTTTGATGCGAGTATCTTCTGATTGGCTCTGTTCGATTCACAAAACCAGCAGCGTGCGGCACCGCGGGAGAGAGCCTCGAGTCCCATGGCCCCGCTTCCGGCAAAAAGATCGAGTACAGAAGCATCATGGAGCCAGGGCTGGATCATGCTGAAAACTGCTTCTCTCACCTTCTCTGTCGTCGGTCTGATGCCGTGCGGCACCTCAAGTTTTCTGTACTTGTATTTTCCCGAAGTAATCTTCATTGGGTCACCTCTTTATATTATATTCGAGTTGTCCGAGGCCGATTCGTGTACCATGCGCTCATATGCGTGCTTTATGTCTGTACCGCCCGGATCCTTCATTATCCTGTCAGCATCTTCTATGGCTGCTTCGAGTATATCGGTATAGCGCGACAGAGCGAGCACATCGGAATTGTAATTTCCGGACTGCATGGTCCCCATCAGATCGCCGGGCCCTCTGAGCTGATAATCCACCTCGCTGATCTCGAAACCGTCGTTTATTTCAGTCATTGCTTTTGCTCTTGCAGAGGCAGTTTCAGACCTGCTGTAATTGATGAGCCAGCAATACGACTGTGTGTCGCTTCTGCCGACACGGCCTCTAAGCTGATGCAGCTGAGCCAGACCGAAACGTTCGCAGTTTTCGATTATGATCATCGTAGCTTCAGGCACATCTATCCCGACCTCTATTACTATAGTGGATACGAGGATCTGTACCCTTCCCGCTGCAAAATCCGCCATTATCCCGGCTTTTTCGCTGCCGGACAGCCTCCCGTGCAAAAGAGCAGCATCATATGACGGATATCTCTTTTTTATCTCGCCGAATAGTTTTTCGACAGAGGTCATGTCATCATCCTCAGAATCTATGCTTGGCGCTATCACATATATCTGGTTTCCCTTTTCAAGTTCTTTTGCAGCGTCAACATAAGCTTTCTCACGGCCTTCCGGGCCGGCAGCCCTGGTGATCACTGGCCTTCTTCCTCCCGGCATCGACCGTATTATGCTGAAGTCCATGTCTCCGAAGACTGTTGCCGCAAGAGTGCGCGGTATAGGTGTGGCGCTCATCACGCATACATTGACGCCCCTGCCTTTGCCGGCCAGTGTTTTCCTCTGGGCAACGCCGAACCTGTGCTGCTCGTCGGTTATGACAAGGGCAAGGTCTGAAAACAGTACATCCTTCTGTATGATGGCATGAGTGCCTATAAGCACATCTATGTCGCCTGAAGCGATGCCGTCTATGACAGCCCTTCTCTCTGAGGTCTTCATTCCGCTTATAAGAAGTCCGCACTTTATGCCCAGAGGTCCAAGATCCGAATTTATTTTTTCGTAATGCTGCCTGGCGAGGATCTCCGTCGGCGCCATCATGGCAGACTGCATACCGCTCACGGCACACCTGAACATAGCGGCCTCAGCTACGACTGTCTTGCCGCAGCCTACATCCCCCTGCACAAGTCTGTTCATAGGCCGCTCGTTTCCGAGATCCTCCATGATCTCATCTATGCATTTCTTCTGTCCGTCGGTCAGTTCAAAAGGAAGCGAATCGATAAAGCTGTCAAGAGGGACATCAGGTACAGAGGCGTCCATGCCGCCCTCTTCTGTTATAGCACGGCTCATCCTGACAGCAAGCTGATACATCAGCAGCTTATCGTATATGAGTCTGTACCTCGCAGCTTTGTAGTGCTTTTCCGATTCCGGGAAATGTATATTCCGGTATGCGAAGCCGATGCCCGCAAGCCTGCGTTCATTTACTATGTCTCCTCCGAGCCAGTCATCTACGGGATCAGTCTGGTCAAGAGCAGTTCTGATCCACTTGCGAAGGTTTATATCGCTGAGGCCGGCGCTGTGTCTGTAGACGGGGATTATCCCTCTTATGTCCCTGTCTCCTCCGGCCTTGCTCATCTCGGGATTCGTCCATACTCTGGCTCCGTTTCTTATACGCATCCGGCCGAAAAGAATATATTCTTCTCCGCTCACCAGAGACTTTTTCAGATATGGCATATTAAAAAAGACTGCATGATAAATGCAGCTTGAGTCTCTCAGTGTGCATTCGACCATCGAGCGCCTGCCTGAAAGAGGCCTCAGCGTCACCTTTATAAGTCTGCCGCTCACCAGGCTGTCCTTTTCGGTGCCTGCATCCATAGCGCTGATCACACTTCGCCTGTCCTTATATTTTACAGGATAGAAATCGAGCAGGTCCTGTACTGTCGAGATGCCTGCATCTTCGAGCTGGTCCTTTTTCTTTGCCCCTATCCCCCTGATAAGGCTTATATCGTCTTCGGGATACAACACAGGCATGTCAGCCATTGTTCCTCACCACATCTATGCTTCGCTTTTCTATCTCGGCGGATTTCAGGCCTCTGATCTTGAATTGGATGGATTCCGGTCTGTCGAGCTTCAGCATTTCAAAATCCTGTTCTATCTTTCTGAACACATCGTTCGCAATATCGGCAATCCTGCAGCCTGCGTTTATGATAACGTAGATCTTTACCGTGAAATGGCCCTTCTTTTCAGAAACATCCACAGCATCATAATAGTCGGGGTCGATCAGAGGCGTCGGCTTTTCTTTGATCACTTTTCCTTTTTTATTGCAAAGCAGCAGAACACCGGACATGCTGAGCAGGTCCTCGATGATCATGCGCTCGATGACGCCTTTATTTACGGCTACCGCGCCGAAATCATTCCTTACTATTACTGACATCCCTTAAAACAAAAAGCCTTAAGCTTTCGCTTAAGACCTGCGGTTGATATGCTTATCAGACGGCACGGTTTACCTTGCCCGATCTGAGGCAGCTTGTGCATACGGAAGCTTTTCTGACTCTGCCGTTATCGTTGATCCTTACGGTCTGGATGTTGGCGTTCCATTTTCTCTTTGTATGGATATTGGAGTGAGAAACAGCATTTCCCGATGTCTGACCTTTGCCGCATACTTCGCATTTTCTGGACATTTGCCGCACCTCCTTCATAGTTTAATCAGTAACACGCGCTTTCACACGCCCGATTATTATACACAGTCGATTTCCATAATGCAAGGACTTTTTTCGCCTTTTTCTTTGCTCATATTTCAATGCTTTGACGATTTTTGAATAGTCTTCAAAATCGAATGATTAAATAGTATAATATTCAATGTATTTATATGCGCAGCACCATAAATCATAGGAATGCGCATGGTAAGAAGGATAACAAAAATGGGAAAACTACTCAAAAGCAATAAATTCCGGATCATACTTATACTTGTCATCAGCGTTATAGCTGCGGTCGTATCGATCCGCATGTCACAGAACACAAAGCTTCTCGACAAGGCTGCATACAAGGAATTCAAGGACGCTGTAGATGAGGTCGCCGACTCTGAAGCCGGAGGCTTCGAAGATCAGCAGGCTCTGCGCACATTCATAAAAGACTGGTTCGACAACTATGGTCTCAAATACGAAGAAGACGAGTACGGAAACATCATCTTCGACAAGGAGCCTGTCAAGCGCAAACAGAATGTCACCCCTACCCTTGTATGCGTCAGCATGAATTACGAGACCGCATGCGACAACTCCCAGCTCCTTGCATCTGCGGCCGCTATTGCCCTCACCGGCATAGAATCCGGCAGGCAGACCGTTATTTTCGTCGATGACGAGCAAAACCTCGGCAAGGGTTACAAGGGTCTCACAGACAAATATGTTACTTCAAGATCAAAGGTCATCTACATGGACAAGGGCTCGACGCTATATCTGTCCACAGCCTCGTTCGAAAAAGTCTTTTCTCATTTCTCACTTGATGCCGAACGTGAAGAGAACGTATGCGATACTGCTGTCAAGGTCAGGATCAAGGGTGTGCCTTCTGCGGTCGTTACAACTAATGTAAACAAGCAGCCTGATCCTATTTCTGCGTTCTCAGGCATGCTCTCGCGCCTTAAAGGAAAATCGGCCATTTACAGAGTCGCTGATATCAAAGTCGGCAGCAACGGAGAAATGTATCCTGTCTCACTTGAAGCTACCATTACTCTCAATTCATATGCCGCAGGTTCCTTTACCTCATATCTGGACAAGAGGATCAAAGCCTGGGACAAGGCTTACGGCAAGGACAATGAGAATCTGGAGTTCTCATATGAAGTCATAGACGATCCTGAAGCCCTCCCTGAGACCACCTATACGGCAGAGACTACCGACAAGCTTGCAGGGATACTTTATACGGTAAAAAGCGGCACATACAAATACGCTGAAAACGATGTTATTCCTGAGAACAAGGATGTCGGAGACGTCAACGGCATCAATGCCCTTCTCGATATCAAGGCCGAAGAAAACACTATCAGCATCAGAGTCATGTCGCAGGGCGCCGGTGAAATGTATACTAACCGCATCCTCTACGACAACATGGCCGCATCAGAGCTGTACGGATGCGAGTATAAGCAGGACAGCAAGATCGACGCTTTCGAGAATACGAAGGATTCCCTTTCGCTGACATTCAAGAAGACATATGACAAGGTCAATGACATATCTTCGGCAGGATCCGAGCTGAGGCTCGATACCGATAATTTCTTTACACCGTGCTCATATCTTCAGGCTGTCAACAGTGAAGCCGACATCATCCATCTCAGAATGGACGGCCCAAGCGCTTCAAAACTTGCTAATACGGTACTCTGTTATATCAAAACTAAGGGCAACACCTCTATCTTCTGAACTCAGGCCTGAATTGCAGGGTCGTTTCAGTTAATAATGTTTACTGGATATCATCTAATAATGACCGGAGGATCGCGATGAGATCGGACAAAGACAAAAGGACCGAAACCGAAAAGGATATCGATGATTTTCTTTCAAAGTTTGAAAGCCCTTCTGACGGATCAGCCGCAGATTACAGCACATATCTGGAACATGAAGAGACCGCCGCATCAAACGGTCCGTCTTTCAACTGGAAAGATGTGGAATCTGACGATCTA
>JAFRFA010000020.1:0-3595 GCA_017434585.1 Mogibacterium sp.
CGACTATTCATCTGCGGAAGTATTGGAGAGAGCCTCGAGTTCGGTCTTGATCTCCATCTCCTGGCCGTTTCTCTCGACCACGACAGAGACCGTGTCGCCTACCTCATGCTTTCTGACGATGCCGATAAACTCATTGCTGCTCTTGATCTCCTTGCCATCTATGGAGACGATCCTGTCTTTCTCCTTGAAACCGGCCTTCTCTGCGTTCTCTCCGGTCACCTGCGCGATATATACGCCAGCCTTGTCGAGACCGTAGTACTGCGCGTTCTCTTCGGATACCTCGCTTATCACAACGCCGACTGCCGGTGTAGCTTTGGCCGAACTGCTGCCGCCGTTCTCGATCAGGTCGTTGATGATGCCGGAGACGTAGTTGATAGGAAGGGCAAACGCGAGGCCTTCGACTCCTACGGCCGATGCCTTGGATTCCACGATCCCGATGAGCTCGCCCCTGCCGTCGAAGAGGCCGCCGCCCGAGTTGCCTCCGTTGATGGCGGCATCAGTCTGGATCAGCGTGAGCGGAGTGCCTTCGATCGTAAGATTACGGTCAAGGGCGCTTATGATGCCCGCGGTCGCAGTGCCGCCGAGCTGTCCGAGGGGGTTGCCGATCGCCACAGCCAGGTCTCCTTCGTTGAGCTTGCTGCTGTCGCCTATGGTGACAGGGGTCAGATCCTTGGCGTCTATCTTGATCACGGCGATGTCGTTCATCGAATCGCTGCCGATGATGGTCGCGTTGTATGTATCACCGTTGTGCAGAGTCACTTCGACTTTGTTCGCGCCTTCAATTACGTGGTAATTCGTCGCTATATAGCCGTCTTCCTTTACGATGACACCGGAACCCGCGCCCTGTGTAAGTTCGAGCTGGCCCCACATTCCCTGTGACGTTCCTGATACTACGATCTCGACGACGGAGTCTTCGTTCTTCTGAATGATCTCGGCTACGGTCAGCTCGCTGCCCGTAGCGTGTCCGAGGTTAAGCTGCGAAAGCTCGGAATCCACCCGCTCTTTTACCTTGCCGCCTCCGATGTTCGAGAAGAGGATGCCCGCTACGGCTCCGAGCATGGCGCTGACGATCATGGTTATTACCATGAAGGTAACGAGCATTCCGCGGGTAACGTATTTCTTTTCTTTCTTTGGCTTTTCCGGAGGGGTGCCTGCCTGCGCTGCATGAGCAGGCCCTTCGTGCGCCGCGTGGGCAGGTCCTTCATGTGCTGCATGAGCAGGCCCTTCATATACCGGCGTCCCGGGAATGATGTCTTCCTGATATGCTTCCGGTATCGCCGTAACAGCCGGCTCTACGATGGTCTCCGTCAGAGGAACATCGTCAGGCCCTGCAGAGGGTCCAGCCGGTGCTGCCTGCACTGAATCTTCCTTCCATTCGTAGGAAGGATCTTCAAGTCTGATTATCGTTTTTCTGTCGTCCATTTGATATCTCCTGAGGCGCCGGTACAGATGGCGCCGTTTTCTCTTTGATTCCCGTACCCGCTAATTCTACAGCATTTATTCTAGATTTCAAATATGTTGTTATTGTGTCGATTGCGTCAAGTGTTCTATAATAATCGAGTTGGTAAAGTGACATGAAAACGATGAAAAAGAACGTCAATCTGAAGATCACAAGCACACAATATGTCGAGAACCTCAGACCGAGCGGCGAGGCCTTTCTTCGCGAGCTCGAAAAAGAGGATTCGCTCGAGATCTTCACCGAGGGCACGATGTATTCGAAGAACGACGCCACCTACATCACCTACGAGGAATCGGAAGAGGCGGGACTCGCGGATACACGGACCCTGGTCAAGCTCGATGACGGCTCGATACGTATCCGCAGATACGGCAGGGACGGGGACGATGAAGGCATGGACATGACCCTCAGGCCGGGTATGATGAACATCACCAGGTACCATGTTCCTCCGCTGGCGTCGATGGACCTTGAGGTCTACACCAATAGTCTGGACGAAAGTCTGGATGAAGAGGGCTACGGGAAGATATTCGTGGATTACAGGATCAGATTCGACCGTTTCTATTCGAGACGCAACGTGCTCGAGATAGAAGTCATGCCGTCCTGATAATGCAGCGGATGATCAGAAGAAAGAAAAGGTTGGGGAAACATGCTTAAAGAAGGATTCAGCGCAGAAAAGTACATTGAAGAGCAGACAAAGTACATCCTTGAGAGGATAAGCAGCGGCGAGGGACGCCTTTACCTTGAGTTCGGAGGCAAGCTGGTCGAGGACAAGCACGCGATGAGAGTGCTGCCGGGCTTCGACGAAAATGCCAAGATCAAGCTTCTACAGAGGATGAAGGACCAGGCGGAGATCATCATCTGCATCTATGCGGGCGACATCGTCAAGAGCAAGACCCGCCAGGACTTCGGGATCACATACGATCTGGAGGTCATGAGGCTGATAGACGAGTTCAGGAGCTATGACCTCGAGGTGAACTCGGTGGTCGTGACCAGATACGAGGATGCTCCTTCGGTCAACCAGTTCATCGCCAAGCTCGAAAGGCGCGGGATCCGCACATACACCCACAATTACACCAAAGGATATCCGACCGATGTCGACACCATCGTGTCCGAAGAGGGCTACGGCGCCAATCCGTATATCGAGGTGACAAAGCCCCTCATAGTCGTGACGGGCCCGGGCGGAGGCTCTGGCAAGCTGGCGACTTCGCTCTCGCAGGTCTACCATGAGTACAAGCGCGGCCGCAAGGCGAGATACGCCAAGTTTGAGACCTTCCCGGTCTGGAACCTGCCGCTCAAGCATCCGGTAAACATCGCGTACGAGGCAGCCACCGCTGACCTCAAGGATTTCAACATGATCGATCCGTTCCACCTCGAGGCGTACGGCCAGACAGCGGTCAACTACAACAGAGATGTTGACGCCTTCCCGGTGCTAAGGAGGATACTGCAGGCGATCACCGGCTCGGACGATGGCTACAAGTCCCCGACCGACATGGGAGTCAACAGGGTCGGATTCGCCATTACAGACGATGAGGTTTGCAAAGAGGCCGCAAGACAGGAGGTCGTCAGAAGATACCTGATCGCCGAGTGCTCGTACAGGAAGGGCACGATCGATGAATCGACTCTCGAAAGGTGCAAGCTGCTGATGGAAGAGGTCGGAGCTACGAAGTACGACAGGCCGGCTGTCGAGGCTGCCGAGAACTATGCCGAGTTCAAGAGGAAGCAGAATCCGGAAAGATACGAGAACGTCGTAGTGTCCGCGCTGCAGCTGCCTGACGGGAGCATAGTCACAGGCAGATCATCGAGGAGGATGGTCGCTACCGCCGCGATGGTGCTGAACGCGATCAAGAAGCTCGCCGGCATACAGGACGACATGCTGATCATCTCGCCGACGATCTTCGAGAGCATGTCGAACACAAAGGCCGATGTTCTGCATGACAAAACGAGTCTCAATCTCGAAGAGGTCATCATGGCTCTGACTCTGACGGAACTGACGAATCCGTTCGCCGAGCTTGCTCTCAGAGAGATACCGAATCTGAACGGCTGTGTGGCACACTGCACCGCCATTCTTTCGGAAAAGGACGAGCAGGCTGTGAAGGCTTTGGGGATCGACATAACATCGAATCCGGAATTTTCAAATAA
>JAFRFA010000021.1:0-3680 GCA_017434585.1 Mogibacterium sp.
ATTTAATGTTTTTCTATGTGTTTTTTGAATACCGGATCTCCCTCGCTATTGATAATTTTCCGGATTTGTTCTATACCAATAATGACATAAGTCCGCGCGGGTCTTTCCCGCCGGACCGGAAGACAGTGTCAGCTGAAGCATAAGAACGGAGACCGGTCTGAGACGGCTCCGGACGAACACAGGAGGCAAAACAATGAAAGTAAAAGACATCGTAAACAACACCGAAGAAGAACTGTCGAGAGACGAACTTGTCGGCAAGATGAAGGAAGGCCGTCAGGTCGATCTGATCCTGAAAGAGAAAAAGACCGATGACATCGGCTACCTGACATGGGACATGGAGCAGTGGAGCACCGTTGACGGCAAGAGATTCATAAGGACATATCAGCTCGAGGGCCGCGTCCTGAGCGAGTATACATCGCACAACATACACGATCTGAACGCATACTTCTTCCCTGACGAGGCAGCGTCAGTCCAGCTCAGCTGATGATCGGCCCTGTAAGCATGCAATGTTGACGCAAAAACGCAAAAAATGACGTTTTTGCGTCATCTTTTTTCTCGATTTTTGAGTAAATGTAAAGTTCTCTTTACATTTGTTGCTCGATATGTAAAGTATTCTTTACGTTTTGAGTATAATCAACAAAAATGTTGACGCATTTCCGGCGATATTGCCGGATTTGCGTCAACATTTGCTTTTTATACGATCTGCAGAGGGATATACATCCCGTTCTCTGAATGTCAGAAGAACCCGTCCTCTGACAC
Organism: Mogibacterium sp.; assembly: GCA_017434585.1. GTDB lineage: Bacteria > Bacillota > Clostridia > Peptostreptococcales > Anaerovoracaceae > Crickella. The sequence continues at coordinate 760 of JAFRFA010000021.1, forward strand.
CTCAGGATCCTGCCGCGTAAAAGCTATTTCCTTTTCTCTTCGATAGCAGCCTGTGCAGCAGCCAGTCTTGCGATAGGAACTCTGAACGGCGAGCAGGATACGTAGTTGAGTCCTACTTCGTGGCAGAAGTGTACGGATGCAGGGTCTCCGCCGTGCTCTCCGCAGATACCGAGCTTGATGTTCGGTCTTGTCTTCTTTCCGCCTTCGACAGCCATTCTTACGAGCTTGCCGATGCCCGTCTGGTCGAGCGACTGGAACGGATCGTGCTCGAGTATGCCCTTGTCGACGTATTCCTTGATGATAGCGCCGGTGTCGTCTCTCGAGAATCCGAAGCCCATCTGTGTCAGGTCGTTTGTACCGAACGAGAAGAATTCAGCTTCTTCTGCGATCTCGTCAGCTGTAAGAGCAGCTCTTGGTATCTCGATCATTGTTCCGACCATGTACTTCATCTCTTCGCCGGACTCAGCGATCAGCCTGTCAGCGACTTCTACGATGGTGTGCTTAACGAATCTGAGCTCGTTCACGTGGCCTACCAGCGGTACCATGATCTCAGGCACGATGTCGAGGCCTTCCTCTTTGCGGACCTCGAGAGCGGCTGTGATGATGGCCTCTGTCTGCATCTCTGCGATCTCAGGATATGTGACAGCGAGTCTGCAGCCTCTGTGGCCCAGCATAGGGTTGAACTCGTGGAGCTCAAGAGTCTTGTTGACTACCTGCTCATAAGGGATGCCGAACTGCTCGGAGAGCTGCTTGATATCCTCTTCTGTCTTAGGCAGGAACTCGTGCAGAGGCGGGTCGAGCAGTCTGATCGTTACAGGCCTGTCGCCCATCGCCTTGTAGATGCCCTTGAAGTCTTCTTTCTGATACGGCAGGAGGCCTGCGAGAGCTTCTCTTCTGTCAGCCTCGTTGTCTGCGAGGATCATCCTTCTGATCTTAGGGATCCTCTCGTCCTCGAAGAACATGTGCTCTGTACGGCAGAGTCCGATACCTTCAGCTCCGAAAGCTACAGCCTGAGCGGCGTCTCTAGGGTTGTCGGCATTCGTTCTTACCTTCAGTGTCCTTGCCTCGTCAGCCCACTCCATGATCTGGCCGAAGTCGCCGGAGAGCTCAGGTGCAAGAGTCTTGATGGTCTCTGCGTATACGCTACCGTCCGAACCGTTGAGCGAGATGCTGTCTCCCTCTTTGTATACCTTGCCGCCGACTGTCATAGTCTTTGCAGCTTCGTCTACTACGATGTCCTTGCAGCCGGATACGCAGCACTTGCCCATTCCTCTTGCTACTACAGCAGCGTGGGAAGTCATGCCGCCTCTTGCTGTCAGGATGCCCTCTGCGGCAGCCATTCCTGCGAGGTCCTCAGGGGAAGTCTCTTCTCTTACGAGGATGACCTTCTTGCCTTCTTCAGCAGCAGCTGCTGCGTCGTCAGCCGAGAAGTAGATCTGGCCTGTGGCAGCGCCCGGCGAAGCCGGAAGTCCCTTGGCGACAGCTGTCGCCTTCTTGAGCTCGTCTGTATCGAATACAGGATGGAGGAGCTGGTCGATCTGCTCAGGCTCAACTCTCATTACAGCTGTATCCTTGTCGATGAGTCCCTCGTTCACGAGGTCTACGGCTACCTTTACTGCAGCAGCGGCAGTCCTCTTGCCGTTACGCGTCTGGAGCATGAAGAGCTTTCCGTCTTCTACTGTGAACTCCATGTCCTGCATGTCTTTGTAGTGGGACTCAAGAGTGTTCGCGATCTTCTCGAACTGAGCGTAGACATCAGGGAACTTCTCTTTCATCTCAGCGATAGGCTGCGGAGTTCTGATACCCGCAACTACGTCCTCGCCCTGAGCGTTGACGAGGAACTCGCCGTAGAGCTTGTTCTCGCCTGTCGCAGCGTTACGCGTGAAGGCTACGCCTGTTCCGGAGTTGTTGCCGCTGTTTCCGAATACCATGGACTGGACGTTTACGGCTGTTCCGAGCGAATCAGGGATGTCGTACATCTTTCTGTAGAGGATGGCTCTCTCGTTGTTCCACGATCTGAATACGGCCTTGATAGCCTCGAGCAGCTGATCCTTAGGATCCTGCGGGAACTCTCTTCCGAGCTCTCTCTTTACTACTTCCTTGTAGCCCTTGATGACTTCCTTGAGGTCGTCTGTTGTGAGGTCAACGTCGAATTCGACGCCGGCTTTCTTCTTCTGGCCGTCGAATACGGCGTCGAAGTTGGACTTCTTGATCTCCATGACGACATCGCCGAACATCTGGATGAATCTTCTGTAGCTGTCGTATGCGAATCTGTCGTTGCCCGTCTTCTTCGCGAGGCCCTCTACCGCGACGTCATTGAGACCGAGGTTGAGGATGGTGTCCATCATGCCCGGCATCGAGATCGGCGCTCCGGATCTTACCGAAACGAGCAGCGGGTTCTCGTTGTCTCCGAACTTCTTGCCCATTACCTCTTCGAGTTCAGCGAGGTGCTCCCAAACTTCGTCGATGACTTCCTGGGACAGGACTCCGCCGTCCTCAGTGTACTTTCTGCATGCTTCAGTCGTGATCGTGAAGCCGAAAGGTACAGGCAGTCCGATGTTGGTCATCTCTGCGAGGTTAGCGCCCTTGCCGCCCAGAAGGTTTCTCATGTCCTTCGAGCCCTCATTGAATGAATAAACATATTTTGCCATAAGCTTTACTCCTTTTCCTTTCCGGACACCGGCTGGTTGCCGGCCCCCTTTTAGATAGCTTATTGATAACAATTTGAAAGATACATAGTCCCCGACCCTTTAAAATCTGAGTCTGTTCTCGATGTACTCTCTCACCTCTGCGATCGGGATCCTGACCTGTTCCATCGTGTCCCTGTCGCGGATGGTAACGGATTTATCTTCAGCTGTGTCAAAGTCGACACAGATGCTGAACGGTGTTCCTATCTCGTCCTCTCTCCTGTAGCGCTTGCC
>JAFRFA010000160.1:0-10898 GCA_017434585.1 Mogibacterium sp.
CCGCGACTGCTACAGATGCGTCAGGCACTGCCCTGTAAAGGCGATACGTATCAAGGACGCTCACGCGGTCATAATACACGAGCGCTGCACGTTCTGCGGCACCTGTGTCAACGAGTGCCCGAACTCGGTAAAGACCATCAGGAACGACGTAGACAAGGTCACCATGGCCTTCCTGTCGAAAAAAAAGGTCATCGTGTCCCTGGCTCCGTCTTATGTATCGGAGTTCAAGGGCTACGAGGACAACTTCGTGAGAGCGCTGTACAGACTTGGATTCCATGCGGTCTCCGAGACGGCCATAGGCGCTACCCTCGTCTCTCAGGCTCTGGACATGTATTTTGAGAAGCACGGCTCCGCGCCGTTCATCTCGACGGCTTGCCCTTCTGTCGTGGAGCTGGTCAGGAAGTACTTCCCTCAGGACGTAGATAAACTGGCTCCGGTCCCGTCGCCTCTTCAGACGCACAGTGCGTACCTCAGAAAGCTTTACGGCAACGACATAGTCATCGTTTTTATCGGTCCTTGCATCGCCAAGAAGGTCGAAGCAGATGATAATCCGGGCTACCCGGATATAGCCCTCACCTTCAGAGAAGTCAGGGAGTGGCTCGAAGAGGAGAACATCGACCTCGCCAACATGGACACGGGCGTGGCCGTGGACTTCGTACCTATGAAAGCCGGCAAGGCCACCGCATACCCTATCGAGAACGGCCAGATCGAGACTTCGAAGATATGGGAGAACCACTTCATCGAGCAGGAGGCTCTGTCAGTATCCGGCATCACCCGGGTCATGTCTTCGCTCAGCGGCACCCATACGAACGACTTCCTCGAGGCGCTCAACTGCGACGGCGGATGCATCAACGGGCCGGGCACCTCGCACACGGACTCCGCCACGATCCGCAAGAAGGCCGTCGCGTCGCATGTGCTGTCGAGGCTTCACGATCCGGAGGTCTTCGAGGGCGACGAAGAATTCGCGAGAGAGGTCATGGAAAAAGGCTACGGCATACTAGGCGCAAAAGCGCCTGAAGCGACCGGGCTCCCGCTCTCGCCTCACACTGAAGATGAGATCACGGCTGCTCTCAGGAGCCTCGGAAAGACCAGGCCCGAAGACGAGCTGAACTGCGGCGGATGCGGATATCCGTCCTGCCGCGACATGGCGCGCGCCATGCTCGACGGGCTCGCAGAGACGGAGATGTGCGTCACCAAGATGAGAAAAGACGCCGAGAGCAAGGTCGACATACTGCTCTCGACCATCCCTCACGGCGTAGTCATCGTGGACAACGAGCTCAATATAGCGGACTGCAACAAGCGCTTCATCGACATATTCGAAGATTACCCGGAGGGCTTCCTCGATGCTGACGGGCTCCGCTCGTTCAGAGGCACTCCTGTATCGGTCTTCGTCCCGTTCGCAGAGAAATTCCGCGAACAGTTCTACATGAACAAGCCTTCACAGTACAGGTTCCGCCACGAGGGCAAGGTCATGAGAGTGACCTTCTTCCTGGTAGAGAGCAAGATGCTGCTCGGAGCAATGTTCGAGGACATCACTACTCCGTCCGTCAGGCGCGAGGCAGTGATCGAGAAGGCCGAGGAGGTCATAATGAATTCGATGAAAACAGTGCAGCAGATAGCATCCCTGCTCGGAGACAATGCCGCAGAGACCGAGATAGTGCTGAACTCGATCATCGAAGAGTTCAACGTGCACGGCGAAGGAACGGCCGATGACGGTCTCATGATCGAAAGCGACGGTGATACGGATGAATGATCTTTGCATAGATATCGATTACTCTCAGCTGTATAAGCACGGACAGAAGATCGGCGGCGACGTATTCTATCTCGACAGAGCTACTGGCAGCAATGTCATCACGGCGATACTCTCGGACGGTCTGGGAAGCGGCGTAAGAGCCAATGTTCTCGCGTCTCTGACATCGCACATGGCCAGCAAGCTCTCTCTGTCTCCGATGGACCTGCAGCGCTCGGCCGAGGTCATCATGGACACTCTTCCGGTCGACAGCGTCAAGGGCATCAGTTATTCGACCTTCACGATCGCGAGGATCATATTCTCGGACAACAAGTCCTTCATAAGGGTCGAGCTCATCGAATACGATAACCCTGACAGTCTCAGGTTCTCATCCTCAGAACCGGTCGAATGGAAAAAGGAGTCGGTAAGGCTCAGGCGCAAGGCCGCGATCAAGGAAGAGATCGTGTTCTCATCGGCCTTCGAGATGAAGGACGGAGACAGGCTCGTTTTCTTCAGCGACGGAGTGGCTCAGGCCGGAGTGGCTCTTGGCCAGGCTCCCGACCAGCTCAGGGATGCGGGTTACGTCTCGTACGACAGTATGCCGCACCGGCAGAAAAAAGCTCAGCCTGTGACAGCCAAGGGCTGGGGGCTCGAAAACGTCTCCGAGTATATCAGCAGTTCCATCAGAAAAGAGCCTGACATATCCTCGCGCCAGCTTGCGCGGGACATAGTCACCCAGGCCTACAAATACGACAACTACAAGCCTAACGACGACATAACCTGCTGCGTCATCAACGTGAGAAAGCCGAGACGCACCCTCATAGTCACGGGAGCTCCGAGGAACCGCGATTCCGATAAAAAGCTCGGCGAGATCGTCAGAAACTATGACGGCCAGGTTATTGTGTGCGGAGGAACGACGGCAAAGATAGTCGCAAGAGAGCTCGGAAAGGACATCACCGCCGACAAATCGCCGGCCGGGAGCCTCCCGCCTTCAAGCGTCATCGACGGGGTCGATCTTGTGACCGAAGGAATGATCACGCTTACCGCCGTATCTGAAAGGCTCAGTAAAAAGGTCCTTCTCAAGGAGATGAACGAGGACGCCGCAAAGCGCCTGATAAAGCTCCTGAGAGAGACAGATCAGATAGAGATAATAGCAGGGACAAAGATCAACGATGAACTCGATGATCCTGCGACCGCAGCGAAGATAGGTCTCCGCTTCCCGGTGATCGACTCCATCGCCCGCTCCATGCGTGAAAACTACTTCAAGGAGTGCGAGGTAAAATATCTGTAGCAAACTAATACCGGCTGCCGCAGCAGCCGGTATTTTGATGCCTGTTTTGGCCATGGGGTCTGACCCCCTGGCCGTTTTTTAGATATCCGTACGGGCGAGTATCTGCGCCGGGGTCTTTCTCATAGTCGAGTAGACCGGGATGAGACCCGCCAGCAGGTTGAACACCACGATCACGCCCAGAGTCGCTGCAGCGACCACCGGATTGACTATGTACAGTCCCTGCAGGTAGTAAGTGATCTTCGTTATCTGCGAGAGCACGAAGTACATGATCAGTATGCCAGGTATAGCCGTGATGAGCGTAATGACAAGTATCTCGCCGGTGAACATCCTGTAGATGTCCTTTTTCTTGAGACCTATCGCTCTCAGGGTACCTACCTCCTTGATCCTCGAAAGGAACGAAGACCTGAGCATCAGGAACATCTCGATGAGTGAGATGAACATGATGATGGCAGCCACGATGATGGCCGATGTCAGCTGGTCTTTTCTCTGGTGTATGTACGCTTTCCTGTCGCGGACGTCGTTTATCTTTGAAGGCAGGTTCTCGCTGTCAAGTATGGACTTGAGCTGCTGAGGATCCGGGGCATACGCCGAGAAGTTCTTCTGCTTGCCAATGTAGTCGGCCCTGATGGTGTCAGAGTGGACGTAATACGTGTCCTCGCCGGCACTGTCAGAGGTGTAGAAGCCTACCACCTTCAGCTTGTGTCCGGCCATCTTGACGCTGAGAGTCTTGCCCACCGCGATCTCTTCTTCGTGGTCGGCGTTTATGATCGCCTCGTATATGTTTTCAGGCTTTCTGCCCGACTTGATCTTTATCTTGTTTTCAGCAAGATCAAGGTCCTTGACCTTGCCGGACTTGATCAGGTCTTCACTCTCTTCGCCGCCGGCACCGAACGCAAATTCAGCATTCACCTCGTTCGCGTTCGACAGGATATATATCATCTGGCTTCCGTCGATGAAGAGCGTTGGCGATTCCGTGTTCGAAATACCGACTATCCTGTAATCATCGAGATTCGGGACTGTAAGCCTGCGCCCTATGAACTCCTCCATCGTATCGAGGCCGACGGCTTTGCCGCGTCCCTCACGCAGGAATTCATCTATGATGCTTTTGTCTATGACGACATCATTCGGCTCGGACGGCATCGCCCCGGCAACCAGTTCCTCAGGTTTGAGCACTTCCGTAAGAGCCAGAGAAACCGTGAGTTCCTCTGTTGCATAGTTCGTCTGCAGATAGTCGTCCAGAGGCAGCGTGATGCTTATCCTGGTCTCTCCAGGCATCACGTATGACACGCTTTCAAGTCCTTCGACCACACCCAGCAGCGCGTCCGTTTTATCCGGGTTTGCGATGGTAAGATAGTGTCCGTCCGTAGTCCTGTAATCCACCGGCTTTACGTCGAGTATGCCGAGCACGTTACTTACGGCAAGGAAGGCGAACATGGCCGCGAATACGAAGCCGATCATCAGGAATTTCCTGACTTTCTTGAACCCCTTCACAGTTTTCCATCCGCTGCTCAGCATATTGCTCAGCTTGTATATGGATGTGTATTTTGCCTTGTATTTGGCCGGCAGATATGCAGTGTAGTTGAAGTCGTTATCTTCGAAGTAGGACTCATCCATGGCCGTGTAGTGGCCGTCGACCATCTCTATATTGGATGTCTCATCTACGACGTTCAGTCTGCCGCCCGTGTCGATGTACAGGTTGTTGCCTCTCAGCACGACCTTTATGTCGGCATTGCGCTCCTCATCGCTGTATACCCTGACTCTCAGATCGTCCTTTTTGAACTCGCTCTTTACAGGCATGTCCTGAAGGTAGATCTTGTTCTCGAGCTGGTAGTCGAGGTACCTCGAAGAGTCATTGTTGTATGCCTTTACGATCCTGCCGTCCTTCATCTCGGCCACGTGGTCGGAGTAGAACTCGGCAATGTTCCTCTCGTGAGTAACGAGTATGACCAGTCTCTCCTTGGAGATGGTCTTGATGATGTTCATTATCTCGAGAGTGTTTGCGCTGTCGAGGTTTCCTGTCGGCTCATCGGCGATGATGATGCGCGGGTTCTTGACTATCGCTCTTGCGATAGCGACCCTCTGTCTCTGTCCTCCGGACAGCGATCCCGCAAGCTTGTTCCGGTACTGGTCGATGCCGACCTTTTCGAGGCAGTATCTGACACGGTTGTTGATGACCGTCTTGTCCTTGATGCCTACCATGCGGAGGGCTATCGCGACGTTTTCAAAGACCGTCTTGTCATCGAGCAGGTTGAAGTTCTGGAAGATATACCCGATACGGGCATTACGTATCGTGTCTATCTTGTTCGATGAGAACCTCGTGATCAGCTGGTTGTCTATCCAGATCTTGCCCGAATTGACCTTGTCGAGTCCGCCGATGCAGTTCAGCAGCGTGGTCTTGCCGCAGCCCGAAGGTCCGAGCAGACACACTATACCCTTGTCAGGCAGTGTCATGGAGGTGTTGTCGATGACGTGGATCTGATTCGCCTTGCCCTTGTAAAAGTATTTGTTTACTCTGTCAAGTTTTATCATCTGCTACGCCCCCTCTCTGAATGCCTTCATGGCGCTCCTGGTGAAGATGTTCCTGGAGTACCTGTTGGCTATGAGCAGCGACATGAGCAGAAGGAGTCCGGCAAGGATGCCGTAATCAAGCGGCGTCAGATAGTAGAGCAGCTTTGTGATCTCCTTGATCTTTATGTAGCCCAGCTTCACGAGAGCCACGAATGCCATGTCCACGGCGTATGCGATGATCATCATGAGTATGAGCTCTACTCTCAGGATGTTGTCGGTGTTCTTTTTGGTCGCGCCGAGTATCCTCAGAGTCGAGAAGTACTGGTTCCTCGATCTCATGATCAGTTTTATGACGGCATATGCTATGAAGAAGAGTATGATGAACTCAAGCAGCAGTCTGCCGTATGTCATCAGGGAGATCACCACGTTATACCCGCCGGTGGAATCCGTCAGCGAATCCTTTATTGCGAGTGTGGTGAAGCCCTGTCCGTTGAGCAGTCCGAGTGTTTCTTCGGAGTCCTGCTCATTCTCCATGTATGCGCTTATCTGGTAATATCCCTTGTCGAACAGCTTGGTGAAGTCCTTGCTGTTGATGAACACGCAGTTATAGTACATATCGTATTCGTCTTTAGGGATGCCCAGCAGCTTATCGCAGTTTTTGTCCGTAATGATCTCTCCGACTTTGTATTCGCCGGCAGACTCGAAGAACCTGTTCTCTATGGTCAGAGCAAAAGGCTTGCCCATGGCCTCCTGATCAGGATAGTAATAGGACTGATCCTCGAGTATATATACCTTTCCTTCAGGAATGTCAGGCGAAGAGAATACCGACCTTTCGTTCTCGCTCTTCACCTTGGTGCCGTTGAAGTTGAGCTCTGCCTTCGACATAGCTGCGATCATGGAAATGAGCAGCTCATTGCTGACAGCGTCGCTCGCATAGATAGTCGAATAACCATACATCGAGTAATCGGAATTCTCGTCAGTACCGCTGTCGACAATGAAGCCCGCAATAGTTATAGGCTTCTGGAAGACGTATTTCTGCATCTGGCTCATGTCCTGCATGACTATGGCCTGTCCGATATATGCTTCGCTGTTGGTCGAAACGCTGCCCAGAGCATCGCTCGTCGGGTCGAGCCTGATCACGATCTCGTAATCGTTTTCAGGCATGTGGCCGTAGGTGATGTCCGCCTCGCTTATCTGGCTTGTCGGCATCACAGGACCTTCGATGTTGAAATCGCCCATAGGAAAGCTGACTCCGCTGTCCACGGCGAGATCGTTCTTCACTATGCTCTTTATGTTCGGCGTGTTGATCACCTTCTCGAAATCCGCGTCCTCGAAGCTGCTCTCGTCGGCCTTTTTTACTATGACCCTGTCGGACTTTGCATTCATGAAGTACGGATTCGTGCCCAGCAGGTCGCTCTCGTGCATGCTGTTCTTGGTCGTCGCGTACTGGCTCAGCACAGCGGTCGACACGAAGAAATACACGATGAAGAGCAGTATGAACTTCGCCGGGATATTGAAGGTGTTGCGCACGCCGAGCAGCAGCTCGGAGCCCCAGCGCATCTTCTTCGGCTTGGCGACCTCGGCTCTCGAGGCCCTGCCGCCGGCCCTTGCAGCTCTTCCCGGTCTCGCTTCCCCGCCGACCTCGGTGCCAGTGGTATCGGTGATGTATTCTCTCTCGATATTACGCGGCTGAGCGACCTTCTTGTCCTCGATGATCTTGCCGTCGTGCATGGTGATCTTACGGGTCACGTAAGGTTCTGCCTGCTCATAGTTATGTGTGACTATGACCACGAGCTTGTCGGCAGACACCTTGCTGAGTGTCTCCATTACGCTCGCGGCTGACGCGCTGTCGAGGTTGCCCGTAGGCTCGTCCGCAACGATAATAGGCGCGTCCTTAGCCAGGGCGCGCGCTATCGCTACTCTCTGCTTCTGACCTCCGGAAAGTTTGGAGACCTTGGTGCGGCGGTAATCGCTGAGACCGACTTTGTCAAGCAGCTCGAGTATGCGCTCTCTGCACTCGCTCCTCTTCTTTCCGTTCAGCAGCATCACGACCTCTATATTCTGGTAGACCGTGTAGCTGTTGATCAGGTTGAAGTCCTGAAATATATTTCCGATGTACGTCTTCCGGTAGAGTTCGTAATCCTCGGTGGTATAGGCGGTAGTGTCCTCTCCGCACACGAACATCTCACCTTCTTCATAGGTGTCGAGTCCGCTTATTACGTTGAGGAGAGTAGATTTACCGCTGCCGCTTTCACCGGTGATCGCTACGAATTCACCTATATCCAGTTCGAGATCTATCCTCGAAAAACCCATGCTGACGGAATCTTCGCCGGCATAGTATTTGGATACTTTTCTGAGTTCTATTGTATGTGGCAACTTATATATCTCCTTTGGGCTATGTGGCACCATGGCCATTTTGCTGCTGCCGCGCGCAGCAGATATCCCGCACTGAGCGTGACAGCGAGGGAGGGGTGTCTGCGACGAGCTTGCGGCTCTTTACGGCCATGGATCCAGCCGCGGTCATTTTTGTTTTTAGATCTTATTGTCCGATCCGAGCACGTTCACGATCTTGTGAGCGACCATGTCCTTTACGGCCTGTCTTGCCGGCTTGAGGTACTGGCGCGGATCGAAGTGATCAGGATGCTCTGCGAAGTACTTGCGGATGTTTCCTGTCATCGCAAGGCGGATGTCCGAGTCGATGTTGATCTTGCAGACCGCGGATCTTGCCGCCTGGCGGAGCTGCTCCTCAGGGATGCCGATGGCGTTAGGCATGTTGCCGCCGTACTGATTGACCATCTGGACGAATTCCTGCGGTACAGATGACGAGCCGTGAAGCACGATAGGGAATCCCGGAAGTCTCTTTGTGACTTCTTCGAGCACGTCGAAACGCAGCGGAGGAGGTACGAGCACGCCCTTCTCGTTTCTCGTGCACTGCTCAGGTCTGAACTTATATGCACCGTGCGAAGTTCCGATCGCGATGGCTAGCGAATCGCAGCCTGTTCTTGTTACGAATTCCTCTACCTCTTCAGGCCTTGTGTATGAAGCCTGTCCGGCCTCGACTACGACCTCGTCCTCGACGCCTTCGAGAGTACCGAGCTCGGCCTCTACCACAACGCCGTGAGCGTGAGCGTATTCAACTACCTGCTTTGTGACTGCGATGTTCTCTTCGAACGGCTTCGAGCTCATGTCGATCATTACAGATGTGAATCCGCCGTCGATGCAGCTCTTGCAGAGTTCGAAGGAATCACCGTGGTCAAGGTGAAGCACGATAGGGATGTCCGGGTTCTCGATGATCGCGGCCTCTACGAGCTTGACCAGATAAGTATGGTTCGCGTAGGCTCTGGCGCCTTTGGATACCTGCAGGATAACAGGGCTGCGGAGTTCTCCGGCTGCCTCTGTGATGCCCTGCACGATCTCCATGTTGTTAACGTTGAAAGCTCCGATGGCGTAACCGCCGTCATATGCTTTTTTGAACATTTCTGTTGAAGTTACGAGTGGCATATATTGTACCTCCTTTACATTCTCATACAGCATATATTATATGATTAATACCTTGCGGTTTCAACCTACATTAATGTATATAGAGAGTTTTTGAGCGCTTTCCCGGACGATTCCCGGGCACGCAAAGAGCCGGTCCGAAGACCGGCTCCTTTTTTTGCGTTATATGACGCGTCTCGCCAGCTAACGGCTCGTGCGCTGCTACTCTGCTGGTGCGTAGAAGTCTACGAACTTGACGAGCTTGTCGTAACGTGCCATTGCGGCTGCCTCGTTCTCGGCGAAGAGCTTCTCTGCTCTTTCCGGATTCTCTCTGGTCAGTCTGTTGTATCTTGCTTCGTTCATCAGGAATTCCTGATATCCGCCTGCAGGTACCTTGCTGTCCAGTGTGAACGGGTTCTTGCCTTCTGCCTTGGCTGCAGGGTTGTATCTGAAGAGGTTCCAGTAACCGCACTCAACAGCCTTCTTCATCTCGAGCTGGCAGTTCATCATGCCGCCCTTGATGGAGTGCATCTCGCATGGCGAGTATCCGATGATCAGGGAAGGTCCGTCGTAAGCGATAGCTTCGTTCATCGCCTTCAGAGTCTGAGCCGGGTTAGCGCCCATAGCTACCTGAGCTACGTATACATAACCGTAAGCCATTGCGATCTGGGACAGCGACTTCTTCTCGATAGCCTTACCTGCGGCAGCGAACTGAGCGACCTGTCCGATGTTGGAAGCCTTGGAAGCCTGTCCGCCTGTGTTCGAGTAGACCTCGGTATCGAATACCATTACGTTTACGTTCTCGCCGCTTGCAAGCACGTGATCGAGTCCGCCGTAACCGATATCGTAAGCCCAGCCGTCTCCGCCGAAGATCCATACGGTCTTCTCGCCGAGGAGATCCTTGCGCTCAACGATCTCTTTGCCGATGCCTGCCTTCTCGAGTGCTGCAGCGAGCTTGTCGCCGGCTTCTCTCGAAGCAACAGGATCGTTGAATACTGCATACCATGCCTCTGCAGCGGCCTTTACGTCTGCAGGTACTCCGGCAGCAACGAGTTCTTCAACGTCAGCCTTGATCTTGGCTCTTCTGGCCTTTACAGCCATTCTCATTCCGAGACCGTGCTCAGCGTTGTCCTCGAAGAGGGAGTTGTTCCATGCAGGACCCTGTCCGCATGCGTTGGTCGTATAAGGTGCTGTAGCTCCAGGGCCGCCCCAGATAGAGGAGCATCCTGTTGCGTTGGAGATGTATGTGTGATCTCCGCAGAGCTGAGTGATCAGCCTTGCGTACGAAGTCTCAGCACATCCTGCGCAGGAGCCCGAGAACTCGAGGAGCGGAGTATTGAACTGCGAGCCCTTTGTAGTCTTTGTCTCGGCAACATCGGCCTTGACTGTGACGTTCTTGACTGCGTAGTTGAAGTTCTCCTGCTCCGGAAGCTGCTCTTCAAGCGGCTTCATTGTCAGAGCCTGTACCTTGTCCGGGCAGACGGTTACGCAGACGCCGCATCCCATGCAGTCGAGCGGGGATACTGCCATCGCGAACTTGTATGTGCCCTTGCCTGCTCCGGCCTTGACATCGGCCATCTTGAAGCCTGCAGGTGCGTTCTTCTGCTCTTTCTCGTCGAGCATGTAAGGTCTGATAGTAGCGTGCGGGCAGACGAATGCGCAGCTGTTGCACTGGATGCACTTCGCAGGATCCCACTCAGGAACCATGACAGCAACGCCTCTCTTCTCGTAAGCGGAAGCTCCGAGTTCCCACTCGCCGTCGACGTGCGGCATGAATGCCGATACAGGCAGGCTGTCGCCGTCCATGTTGTCGATAGGCAGAAGGATGTTCTTGACCTGTGTGACCAGAGCCTCAGGTCCCTCGAGAGGAGCCTTTGCAGGGTCTGCAGCAGG
>JAFRFA010000161.1:0-10462 GCA_017434585.1 Mogibacterium sp.
CACCAGTGCAGCGATGTTCTTGGCCGATACGGCACCCTTGACAGCAGCCTCGGAAGCAACGTAGTTGTTCTCCTTGGCAGTGGCATCATCCCACTCCGCTGCTATTCTTTCGGTGTTCTGGACCTCAGGGCCTTCCTTAGGAGCTTCGACGATGACGTCTCTTCTTTTGCCCTTGGAATTCTCTATGTAGAAGCCCTTGCCGTCTTTCTTCAGCTCAAAAGTCTTGCCGTTGTAGATGACCTCATATCTGAAGAACGTGAGTTCGCCGTTCTCGATTTTTCTGAGCTGGACTTCGCCTTTGCCTATCTCGTTGCTGGCTATCATGTCAGTTGGCTGTACGCCCGGCTCATCGCCGCCTGCCCACGCTTCTGATGGGTCAGGAAGCTCTGTGACCACTTCATATTCACCCGGGAAGTACTCGAAGATCCTGAGGACGTGATCGATGACCACTCCTTCATCATCCAGGATGTTTTCAACTGTAACTGCATAGGACTTATCGCCGATGCTGAACACGTTGCTCTCTACAGAATCCCACTTGATACTCGGGTCGTTGTCCATCAGGTACTCAGCGACATCGTGGATATCAGTGACCTCGCATACGCCATCTCTTACGGCGCTGAGCTGCGCCTTGATACCCGACTCGTCGCGCTTCTCGATGATATCCTTTACGCTTTCTACAGCTGCTCTGGCGAGCTCGAGCTCCTCCTCGGCATCCTCCAGTTCCTTCTTCTTGGTTTCGTAGTCTTTGGATGCTGTGTCGAGTGCAGCTTTCTTTACCTGCAGCACGGCATCGGCAGCTTCGATCTTTGCCTCGGCGTCTGCGATCTTTTCGTTCAGAACGTCGATCTTGGCCTCCTCGATGTTGATACGACCCTCATAGTAGGTGATCTCCAGCTTGGAAGCGCCGAGAGCGGCCTTCGCAGCGGCAAGCGCGGAGCCTGTCACAACGGCAGTGCCGGTCTTGTCTGCAACGTCCTTGGCTGTGCTGTCGATGACTTCATCAAGATTCTTGATTTGAGCATCAAGCTCTTTGTTTGCAGTTTCAGCTCTTTCCTGTGCATCACTGGCAGCCTTGTCTGCTTCAGCCTTTTTCTCAACCCATTCTTTGTAAGCGGAATCCGCTTTTTCAGCGGCGGCTTTTGTCAGATCTGCGGCCTCCTGTGCATTGATGAGTCCCGCTGCGAGCTTTTTGTTTACCTCAGCCACAGCAGCGTCATAAGCAGCCTGAGCCTCCTCGTACGAAACTCTGGCCTTGTCAGCTGCCTCTGATGCTTCCTTTGCATACTTGGCCGCGTATCCTGCGGAGAGCTCCGCGATACCGGCTGCTGCGCCGGCCATGTCAACGGCCTGCTCGCGTTCAGTCATGCTCTTCGTCGTATCCTCTGCGATGACCTGCTGCTGCTGTGCGTAACCCTTGGAAGCTGCAGCGGTCTCGTTGGCCGCTTCTGCATTGTCTTTTGCCTTTCCGGCATCTTCCATGCTCTCAGCGGCATCGTTCGCAGCTTTGTCGGTCTGCTCATCGGCAGCTTTGACCATCTCTTCAGCATCGGAGAGAGCCTTTGCGGCTGCAACTTCGTTTGCTGCGGCGCTGACTTCGTCCCATGTTTCTTCTGCAGGGAAGAACTCTTTCGCTGCTTCTAGCTCTGAAGTGGTGGCATCAGCGAGTGAATCGTACACGTCTTCCGGTGTGACCGCAGATTCATCGCTTACAGGAGCAGGGTCGCTGCCCTGAGCGATGTCTTCAGCGAATACGATCGCAGGGTTCATCGAGATGAGCATCATAAGGGCGAGCAGCAATGCTAATCCTTTACTCTTTCTCTTCATATTTCCTCCTTTCCTTTAATAATGATTGCTGTGTCATGTGAGACGCTGTGCGCCTGCACAATCTACATATATATACGTATACATATATATACATATTTATCATACATCTTCGGGGGCGTCGAATCAACTGATCGGTTCCAAAAATGAGGGCTTCCGGAGTTTAAATCGTGCATTTTTTCTGTTACAATGGTTCCGCTGGTCCGCGTACGGACCGCGCAAATTTATCCGGATAACACAAGGAGAACGCAGATGGAACCGATTTTGGTAATAATGGCTGCCGGGATGGGCAGCAGATACGGAGGCAACAAGCAGCTCGATCAGATCACGGCAGAGGGCGACATCATAATGGATTTCAGTCTTTATGACGCCTGGAAGGCAGGATTCAAAAGGGTATGCTTCATAATAAAGCACGACTTCGAGGATGTATTCAAAGCGCATATCGAAAAGGGCGCCGGCAAGAAATACGAAGTGCACTACTCTTTCCAGGAACTCACTGATCTTCCTGAAGGCTACAGCCTTCCTGAGGGACGCACCAAGCCTTGGGGAACGGGCCAGGCGGTGCTCGCTGCAAGGGACATCATCGACGCGCCGTTCGCGGTCATCAACGCCGACGATTATTACGGCAAAGAAGGCTTCGTAAAGATCTATGACTTCCTTACGACAAAAGCCGATGCTTCGCACAACTGCATGGTGGGCTTCGAGGTAGAGAAGACACTCTCCGAGAACGGGACGGTTTCGAGAGGCATCTGCAAGGCGAAGGACGGCAAACTCGCGGATATCGTGGAGCACCTCAAGATCGCGAAGGAAGCGGACGGGACCATCACGGACACGCTTGCGGACGGCAGCAAGGAGGTCATACCGAGCGATGCGCCTGTGTCGATGAACCTCTGGGGCTTCGGTCTTGAGTATATGGACGTTCTGAAGGCCGGCTTCGTCAAGGCTCTTGACCGCATCATGATCGAGAATCCGATGAAGGGCGAGTACTACATCCAGACTCCGATCAACGAGCAGATCGCTGACGGTTCGGCAACATACGAGATCCTGAGCTCGTCTGACAAGTGGTTCGGAGTGACATACAAAGAGGACAAACCGGACGTGGTCGCCAAGTTCGCGGCACTCAAAGACGAAGGGGTATACCCGAGGAATCTCTGGTAAGACATCCTTAATGGGGCCTGACCCCGTTAGCTGCAACTAACGGGGTCAGGCCCCGTTAAAGTCTTTTTTTATTGACTGGGAGCGCTTGTGCGACTATAATTAACAAGATTTTTGTATAAAAAAGAATAAACCATTTTAAGCATGGATCGGGACCCTGCAACAGGGGGCAGAGATCCGGAGGAGGAAAGAAAAGAATGAAGGGTAATGTGATCATCGGACAGTCAGGCGGTCCTACGGCCGTCATCAACTCCAGCCTCGCAGGCGCGATCAAGGCCTGCTGGAAAGAAGGGATCAGAAGGATATACGGGATGCACTACGGCATAGAAGGCCTGCTGCAGGAGGACATAGTCGACATCGAAGACTACATCACGAGCGGCCAGGACCTGTCGCTCCTCAAGAGGACGCCGTCGTCGTTCCTCGGCACATGCCGCTACAAGCTGCCGGAGATCAAAGGCAATGAGGCCGTATACGAAAAGATCTTCGACATACTCGACTCCAAGAACATCGAGTTCTTCCTGTACAACGGCGGAAACGACTCGATGGACACGATCAAGCAGCTATCGGACTATGCTCTTGCTCACCAGAAGAAGCAGAAGTTCGTCGGCATACCGAAGACCATCGACAACGACCTTCCTGTGACCGACCACTGTCCGGGATACGGCTCATCGGCCAAGTACATCGCGACATCGATGAAAGAGATCATCAGGGACAACGAGAGCTACGGCGTTTCCAAGCCGACCATCTGCATCGTCGAGATCATGGGACGCCACGCCGGCTGGCTGACAGCAGCTGCGGCGCTATCGAAGGATATCGACTGCTCGGGACCTGACCTCATATACCTGCCTGAGGTGCCTTTCGACATCAAGGACTTCGTCGGCAGGATCAAGGAACTCGCGAAGACCAAGAAGTCTGTCGTGGTCGCGGTCTCTGAAGGGCTCCAGACCAAGGACGGAAAGTTCGTCTGCGAGCTCGGAAACTCCAACGATCATATCGACGCGTTCGGACATAAGGCGCTCGCGGGAACGGCTGCTTATCTGGCCGGAGTCGTCACGAAGGAGACTGGCCTCAAGTCGCGCTACATCGAGTTCAGCTCGCTGCAGAGATGCGCTGCCCACCTGGCATCGCGTTCAGACTCCGACGAGGCGTACAACGTCGGATTCCTTGCAGCAAAGGCTGCTTTCGAGGGCAAGTCCGGTGTGATGGTCACGATCAAGGTCGAGAGCAGGGAGCCTTACGTCGAGACATACAGCGTCTTCGACATCCACGACGTGGCTAACGTCGAGAAGAAGGTCCCTCTCAACTGGATAATCAACGACGGCACTTATGTGAGTGATGAATTCCTCAGCTATGCAAGACCGTTCATAATCGGACGCGTGCCGCCATACACCGCAGGAGGACTCCCTGTCCACCTCACGATGAACAAGAAGAGAAAGCACAAATAAAAAGTAAATGGTAGAGATCAAAGAAGTAAAAACAAAAGCGGATCGGAAGATCTTCGTCGACCTTCCGAACCGTTTTTATATGGATAATCCGAACTTCGTCCCTGCATTCTTTGGGGACGATGTGGACGACTGGGACGAGAAGAAGAACCCGGCCTTTGAATATTGCGAAGCCAGGTCATGGCTGGCGTACAAGAACGGCAAGGTCGCCGGACGCATAGGCGCCATACTGAGTCACGCTTCGAATGAGAAGTGGGGCACGAAGAGGATGAGGTTCTCGCAGGTCGATTTCATAGACGATATGGAGGTGTCGAAGGCTCTTTTCGATACGGTCGAGCAGTGGGCGAGAGAAAAAGGAATGAATGAGGTCCACGGACCGCTGGGCTTCTGCGATCTCGACAGAGAGGGCATGCTGGTCGACGGATTCGACAGGCGCAGCATGTTCTATACTTATTACAACGATCCGTACTATATCGATCATCTGACGGCCCTCGGTTATGTGAAGGACACGGACTGGATAGAGCATCTGATCCCGCTGAACGGCTGGGACGACCCGAACTACAAAAGGCTCAAGAGGATCTCGGACACGATGCTCAAAAGGACGGGCTTCCACAAGCTGGAGGTGAAGCACAAGTCGGAATACAAGCCGTATATAAAGCAGGTATTCGAACTCGTCAACATAGCGTACTCCCACCTCTACGGTGTGGTGGAACTCAACGACAGGCAGATCGAAAAGTACACCAATAAATTCCTGCCGCTCGTCGATCCGGACTTCGCCTGCCTCATAGTCGATGACGATGACAGGCTCATGGGCTTCGGGGTGGGAGCTCCGTCTACCGCCGAAGCGATGCGAAAGTGCAAGGGGCATCTCTTCCCGCTCGGGTGGATAGGACTGCTCAAAGCTCTGGCTCAGAAGAACGACACGCTCGACCTGCTGCTGATCGCGGTCAGGCCGGAGTACCAGAAGAGCGGACTCAACGGAGTGATCATGGAGCACCTTTTTACCGGCTGCAATAAAAACGGCATCCGCAGAGCCGAGACAGGGCCTCAGCTCGAGACGAATACCAATGTGCATCATCAGTGGAACATGTTCAACATCGAGCCGCACAAGAGAAGGCGCTGCTTCGTCAAACAGTTATAGATATCTAACGGGGCCTGACCCCGTTAAGCAAGACTAACGGGGTCAGGCCCCGTTAGATGCAACTTACAATGTAAAGCTGTTCATGGCGGCGTATACGCCGCCTTTTTTTATGAGATCATCGTGCGTTCCTTCTTCGGCGATGCCGTCCTCTGTAAGCACTATGATGCGGTCTGCGCTTCGCACGGTCGAAAGCCTGTGGGCGATGGTGATCGTGGTCCTGCCTTTCGCAAGCTCTGCAAGCGACTCCTGCACGTAGTGCTCGCTCTCGTTGTCGAGAGCCGAGGTGGCCTCGTCGAGTATGAGCACAGGAGGGTTTTTCAGGAACACCCTCGCGATGCTGATGCGCTGCTTCTGCCCGCCCGAGAGCCTGGCTCCGCGCTCGCCGACAAAGGTGTCATAGCCGTCCGGAAGCTCCCTTATGAATTCATCCGCTCCGGCAAGTTTCGCCGCTTCGATTATCTCTTCTCTCGACGCGCCCGGCCTGCCGTAGCCTATATTGCCAGCGACTGTATCCGAGAAGAGGTAGACCTCCTGCTGCATCATGCCGATCTTCGTGCGGAGAGAGCGCACCTTATAGTCCCTGATGTCGCGTCCGTCGACTTTTATGCAGCCGCCGGTCACGTCGTAGAAGCGCGGGATGAGGTTGCAGAATGTCGTTTTGCCGGCGCCGCTCGGCCCGACAAGGGCAATGTTCTCGCCGCTTTCTATCTTAAGATCTATGTGGCTCAGCACGCAGCTCACGCCGCGCCTGTCGTGGCCGTCTTCCTTGTTGTACTCGGTATATGCGAACGACACATCGCAGAATTCGATCTCGCCCCTGACCTCGTCCGGCATATCCACCGCGCCCGGTAGGTCGTCGACTTCGATGTGCGCGTCCATGACCTCGATGAACCTCTCTATGCCGGTGATGCCTTTCTGGAACTGCTCGGTGAATTCGACTATGCGCCTGATCGATTCGAGCAGCACGCCCACGTACATGAGGTAGGCGATGAAATCTCCTGCGGTGATCTTGTGGTATATCAGGGCGATCGAACCGAAGCAGACCACCGAGATATACATGAGCCCGTCGAAGAATTTCGTGACGCTCCTGAAGCCGGCCATCGTTTTGTAGCTGACCTTCTTCGTCGTGAGGAAGCGCTCGTTTCCTTCGGCGAATCTTTCCTCTTCTACGTCCTCGTTGGCGAACGACTTCGAGACCCTTATGCCCAGCAGGCTGTCCTCGACATGGGAGTTGATCTCGCCGAGCTCACTCCTCTGCCACTTGAACGCGTTGCGCAGCCTGACCCTGTACCTGAGCGCGAAGTAGAGCATCAATGGTATGAGGGCAAAGAGCAGCAGCGTCAGCGGCACGTTCACTCTTATGAGCACCACGAAGGCCACGACTATCTTGACCGCCGCGATGAAGTATTCTTCAGGACAGTGGTGCGCGAATTCCGCTATATCGAAGAGGTCGGTCGTGATGCGGGAGATCAGCTGGCCGGTCTTGTTATGGCTGTAGTAACCGTACGAGAGTTCCTGGAACTTCTCGAAGAGGTCTTTTCGCATGTCGGCCTCGATGCGGGCTCCCATGACATGGCCGGTGTTCTGCATGTAGTAGTTGGCCAGGACGTCGATCACCTTCAGCGCGAGATAGAGCAGGGTGATGCGTACCACCATCTCTATCGTCAGGGCCGACGCGTCGGCCGTCACTGTATTGGTGATGAAGCGCACCATAACAGGCAGCACGAGCTCGCAGACGCTGGTCAGCGACGCGCAGATCAGGTCGAAGACGAGGATGTGCAGGTACGGCCTGAAGTACGGGAAGAAGCGCTTCAGCAGGTATTTGGTTGACATCGGTTTCTGTTCCATGTAACGGATCGTCCTTTCGGCAGCCGCATCAGAAACGCGGCATGTATGCAGGAATTATATTACAACTATTGAAGAAAGGAACCAATTAATTTAGAATGATTTGACAGCAGGAGGGCAAACGGGAGACGGAATGGATCTTAACAGAAAGAAATTCGAAAAAATCGCGATGACAGTCGCAGGCAATCTCATATATGCGTGCGGCGTCAATCTGATGATAAACCCGCTGCATCTGTACAGCGGAGGCTTCACGGGGATAGCGCAGCTCATCAGGCTGTTTCTGCTCGATGTGCTGCACTTCCCTCAGATACCCGGTATCGACTACATGGGCATCATTTACTTTGCCATAAACATCCCGCTGTTTTACTATGCGTACAGGGTGATGGGAAAGAAGTTCTGCATCACTTCGCTCATATCCATCGCGATGGCATCTTTCTTTCTCGGAGTGATCCCGGTGCCGCAGCCGCCTATCGTCGAGGACCGCATACTCGCTTCGGTCGTCGGAGGCCTTGGCTCGGGAGTGGGAGCCGGTCTCGTCCTCAGAGCGGGAAGCTCGCAGGGCGGCCAGGACATCATCGGAGTCTGCCTCGCAAAGACGCATCCGAACTTCAAGGTGGGGACTATAGGCATAGTCATAAGCGTATGCATCTATACGGTCTGCCTCTTTATCTACGATATACAGACCGTGCTCTACTCGATCATTTTCGCTGTGGTCACAGGTGTGTGCATCGACAGGGTGCACGTCCAGAACATCAAGCAGGAGTGCATGATAATAACAAAGAAGCCGGGACTCTCGAAGGCCATAATGGAGGAGCTCGGAAGGGGAGTCACCGCCATCGACGGCGAAGGCATGTACACCGAAGAAGATACCTACATCCTCATAACGGTCATAAGCAAATACGAAGAGCCTCACTTAAGAGAGCTCATCGCTCATCACGACGAGCACGCCTTCATGATAATATCCGACAACATAAGGGTCGTCGGCAATTTCCAGAAGCGTTTCACAGACTGAATTCAGCTATGTTATACAGACCTTCGGGCCGCAGAGACGCGGCCTTTTTTAGTGCTGCCACAGGACCGCGCGGGAAAGACGAAGCGCTTTTCACACTGCTCACGCAGGGCCTAAAAAACCTGCTTGACTTATAACGGTTAGAGTTGTATAACTTGGTTAGATAAAGTTAACTAACCAAAGCGCAGAGGTTACGATTATGGAGGAAAAAATGGCATTACTAAAAGCAGAGCCCGGAAGGACTTACACGATCAGGGAGATCAACACCGATGACGAAGAAATGAATTCGTTTCTCTTCCGTCTCGGCTGCTACGAGGGAGAACCTATCACTCTGATCTCGAAAAAGAAGAAAAGCTGCATCGTCGCAATAAAAGACGGCAGATACAACCTGGACAATCTGCTTTCTGAAGCCATCATTGTCTAAGGAGGAACAATCATGAGGATCGCATTTGCCGGTAACCCGAACAGCGGCAAGACGACCATGTACAACGCCCTTACCGGAAGGAGCGAGAAGGTCGGCAACTGGGGCGGTGTTACTGTGGGAACAAAGGAGTTCAAACTTAAAGAAGAGTATGCGGGAAAGCAGGAGGTCATCGCAGTCGATCTGCCGGGAGCATATTCGATGTCACCGTTCACGCCTGAAGAGGGCATCACCAGCGAGTATGTAAGGACTGCAAATCCGGACGCGATAGTAAACATCGTGGATGCAACGAATCTGAGCAGGTCGCTCTTTTTTACGACACAGCTGCTCGAGCTTGGCATCCCTGTGGTGGTCGCGCTCAACAAGACAGATATAAATGAGAAGGAAGGCACGAAGATCGACGCCGCAAAGCTTTCCAAAAAGCTTGGCTGTCCGGTATTCGAGACCGTTTCGACCGAGAACAGAGGCCTGAAGGAAATGATCGAAAAGGCGATCTCTCTTGCCGGCACGACACAGGAGGCTCCTTACCTTCAGGCGGACATAGACCTTCACAACAAGGCCGAGGTGGACAAAGAGGACCGCAGGCGCTACGAGTTCGTCAACGGCATAGTCAGCGATGTCGAGACCAGAAAGACGAAGTCTTCGGAGACCACATCTTCGGATAAACTTGACGCGGTGCTGACGAATCCTGTGATGGGCATACTCGTGTTCGCGGTGGTCATGTGGGGCGTGTTCTGGGTATCCCAGACATGGCTGGGACCGCTTGTGGCGGACTGGCTCGTAGGCTGGATAGAGACCTTCCAGGGCTGGGTAGCGGCTCAGCTCGAAAACAGCCCGGCCATCGTATCGGCAATACTGGCGGACGGCATCGTCGGCGGCGTAGGAGCTGTAGTCGGATTCCTGCCGCTGGTAATGGTGATGTACTTCCTGATCGCCCTGCTCGAGGATTGCGGCTACATGGCGCGCGTGAGCGCTGTCATGGATCCGATCTTCAAGAGAGTGGGCCTTTCGGGCAAGTCGGTCATTCCGGTAGTCATCGGAACGGGCTGCGGCATCCCGGCCATCATGGCCTGCCGCACCATAAGGGACGAAAGGGAGAGAAGGACCACCTCGATGCTCGCTACATTCATCCCTTGCGGAGCAAAGATCCCTGTGATCGCTCTCTTTGCCGGAGCCTTCTTCAACGGAGCCGGCTGGGTCAGCACGCTGTCGTACTTCTTCGGGCTCTTGCTCATTTTCCTGGGGGCTCTGCTGATCAAGTACATCACAGGCTACAAATACAGAAAGTCGTTCTTCATCATGGAGCTGCCTAAGTGGAAGGCTCCGAGCCTGAAGTTCGCGTTCAGGTCGATGATGGAAAGAGCCAGGGCCTACATCGTAAAGGCCGCGACCATCATCCTTATATGCAACACCGTCGTACAGGTCATGCAGACCTTCGACTGGCACTTCAATGTGGTCGAGGAGGGCGCTGAGAACACTTCGATTCTCGCGTCGATCGCATCACCGTTCGCGGTCCTGCTGATACCTCTGGGCTTCGGCGTATGGCAGCTCGCTGCTGCGGCCATCACGGGCTTTATCGCCAAGGAGAACGTAGTAGGCACACTGGCTGTCGTATTCGGACTGACGGC
>JAFRFA010000162.1:0-10071 GCA_017434585.1 Mogibacterium sp.
GTGCAATCGGACCTTACAAGGGCGGCCTGAGATTTGCTCCAAACGTATATCCTGGAATCATCAAGTTCCTCGGATTCGAGCAGATCTTCAAGAACTCCCTGACAGGTCTTCCAATCGGCGGCGGCAAGGGCGGCTCCGATTTCGATCCTAACGGAAAGAGCGATGCAGAAGTAATGAGATTCTGCCAGGCTTTCATGACAGAGCTCTACAGACATATCGGACCTAACACTGACGTACCTGCAGGTGACCTCGGTGTTGGCGCAAGAGAAATCGGTTACCTCTTCGGTCAGTATAAGAGAATCGTTGACAGGTATGAAGGCGTTCTCACAGGTAAGGGAATCCCTTACGGCGGACTCCTCGGAAGAGCAGAGGCTACCGGCTTCGGTATCGTATGGTACGCAGAGGAAATGCTCAAGGCTAACGGCGAAGACTTCAAGGGCAAGAACGTTGCTATCTCCGGTTTCGGTAACGTTGCATGGGGTACTGCATGGAAGCTCTGGGAGCTCGGTGCTAAGTGCGTAACTATCTCCGGACCAGACGGATACATCTATGATCCGGACGGCATCACAACTCAGGAGAAGGTTGACTACCTCCTCGAGCTCAGAGGCTCCGGCAAGAACATCTGCGCTCCTTATGCTGAGAAGTTCCCTAACGCTAAGTTCTTCGCAGGCAAGAAGCCATGGGGCGTTGCTCAGGACACAGGCTGCAAGATCGACATGTTCATCCCATGCGCAATGCAGAACGACGTTCACATGGAGCATGCTAAGCAGATCGTTGAAGGCGGCTGCAAGTTCTATTGCGAGGGCGCTAACATGCCTACAACAAACGATGCTCTTGAGTATCTGATCGAGAACATGACAGCTGTTGGTCCTGCTAAGGCAGCCAACGCAGGCGGCGTTGCTTGCTCCTGCATCGAGATGGGCCAGAACGCAGGTCACACTGCATTCCAGCACCAGGCTGTTTATGATCAGCTCCACCAGATCATGAAGAACATCTACAGCGCTTGCGCTAAGGCCGGTGAGACATACTACGGCAACAAGAACGCTCTGGTTCCTGGCGCTAACATCGCCGGATTCGAGAGAGTAGCTGAGGCTATGATGGCTCAGGGTCTTGTGTAAAAGATGACTCTTTGAGCGAATATCGCACAGACCAAAAGAGACCGCGAACCGCGGTCTCTTAATTTTGCCTGAAATCTCACTGAAGACAGATGAATTGTGGTAAAATTTCAATATCTATGGGCATGACGTTGAACAGCGAACAGAATAAGGCGGTAAGGCATATAGACGGGCCTGTCCTGATACTCGCGGGAGCGGGATCGGGAAAGACCGCGACCATGACTCACCGCATGGCATACATGATAGAAAACGGTGTCGATCCGCGAAGCATCCTGGCCGTGACCTTCACAAACAAGGCGGCGAACGAGATGAGGAGCCGCGTGGAGGATCTGGTGGGAGAGATATACGGCATGTGGATAATGACCTTCCATGCCATGTGCCTTCGCATGCTGAGGTATTCGGCCGACAGGCTCGGATACAGATCAGGCTTCACCGTATATGACGAGACGGACAGAAAGACCCTCATCAAGAGGATATGCAGAGAGCTTGAGATAAACGACAAGATCGCTCCGGTATCCATGGTCATCGCGGTGATCAGCAAGTCCAAGGAGAGAGAGGAAGGCCCGGAGGAATTCCTCGCTCAGAGTACGGGACTCCCTTACGAGAAGATGATATACGCGGTCTACAGACGCTATCAGGAGGAGCTTATGGCGGCAAACGCCATGGACTTCGACGACCTTCTGTGGAACGGCGTGAAGCTGCTCGAGCAGAACAGGGACATACTCGATCATTACGCGAACCGCTTCAGGTACATCATGGTTGATGAGTACCAGGATACCAACTATCTGCAGTACAAGCTCATAAGGATGCTGGCTTCGAAGCACGGGAACCTCTGCGTGGTCGGAGACGACGACCAGTGCATCTACCAGTGGAGAGGCGCGGACATCCGCAACATCCTCGACTTCGAGCACGACTTCGGAGATGTTTTCACCGTCAGGCTCGAGCAGAACTACAGATCGGACGGCAATATACTGAAGCTCGCCAATTCCGTCATAAAGAACAACAAAGAGCGAAAGACCAAAGCGCTGTGGACTGACAGAGAGGACGGACTGCCCGTCACCTACAGAAGGCTGGCTGACGAGAAACAGGAGGCCTACTGGACAGGCGCCGAGATAGAAAGGCTCATAGACGAGGGGTACAGCTATAAGGACATAGCGATACTCTACCGAAAGAACGCCCAGTCGAGGAGCTTCGAAGAGAAATTCAGCTTCCGCGGCATACCTTACAGGGTGCTCGCCGGTCTCAGATACTACGACCGCAAGGAGATAAAGGACGTGATGGCCTATCTGAGGCTCATCGAGAATCCGGAAGACAATATCTCCATGCTGAGGGTCATCAACGAGCCTAAACGCGGCGTCGGCGGCAAGACTCTCGCGGGCATAGAGGAGTACGCGAAGGCCTACGGCATGTCCGTATTTGAAGCGATATGCGATCCGGAGCTCACTGCGACGTTCGGACCTAAGGTCAGGAACGCGATCGGCGAACTCACCTCCATGATAAAAGACCTCAGAAACGAAGAGGACAATCTTACCATCAGCGACATATACGACAATGTGCTGAACCGCTCGGGATATCTCAAAGCTCTCGAAAACGCCGGCACCATCGAGGCCGAGGGCAGGATAGAGAACATAATGGAATTCAAGACGGTCATAGCCGAGTTCGAGAAGGGACTTGCTGACGGAAGCGTCGAAGCCTTACGTGAAGAGATGGAAAGGGAGAGGCTCGAGCTCATGGGAGAGGGCGCTGAAGCCGGACGGCAGACCGAGCTTTCGGCCTTCCTCGAGCAGATAGCCCTGATGTCGGATATAGACAATCACGACGAGGACGAGGATGCAGTCGTTCTCATGACGCTGCACTCTGCCAAGGGGCTGGAATTCCCCGTAGTGTTCATGCCGGGCATGGAAAACGGCATGTTCCCGGGAGCGGGCGCCTTCGACGAGGACCACAGCATGGAAGAAGAGCGCAGGCTCTGCTACGTGGGAATCACCAGGGCTATGAAGAAGCTCTACCTCACCGGCGCGCAGGTGCGCACGGTATACGGCAGGACCGACTATCAGACCGAGTCGAGGTTCCTGGGCGAGATGGACAGAAAGTGCATGGACGGCGACGAGACCATCGAAGAAAAGGTCAGGACCGGTTCAGGCCTTCGCGGAGAGGGCACTTACACCGGGGAATACTTCTTCGGCGGTAGGAGCCACGGCACTGCGGACGGATATTACGGCGATCCTTCGCCTAAACCTTTCGACAGCCTTTCAGCAGCCAGAAAGCAGACTGCGAACAAGGCGAAGATAGTACAGGAATTCGCCAACGGAGATGTCGTCAGGCACCCGAAGTTCGGCGAAGGCATGGTCATCACACAGGACGAGAAGACCATGACGGTGATATTCGATGACTTCGGCGAGAAGAAGCTCGGCAAGGGCTTCGTAAAGATGGAGAAAGTGCAATGACGACCGGAGAAAAAAGATCGAGGATAGACGAGCTCACGGCGCGCCTCAATGAGGCGTCGCGCGCTTACTATACGGACGGGGCCGAGATCATCACGAACTACGAATACGACGCGATGTACGACGAGCTGCTGGCTCTCGAGGATGAGACCGGATATATCCGCGATGACAGTCCGTCCGTCAACGTCGGATATGAGACGGCGGCGGGGCTTCCGAAGATCGTGCACGAGTCTAAGATGCTTTCTCTAAACAAGACGAAGGACAGGGATGAGCTGAAGGCCTGGCTCGGAGATCAGAAGGGGCTTCTCTCGTGGAAACTCGACGGCCTTACGGTCGGACTTACCTACGAGAACGGAAGGCTCGTCCAGGGAGTCACCAGAGGAAACGGCGTCGAAGGCGAAGTGATAACTGCCAACGTGCTCGCCTGCCGCAATGTGCCGAAGACTATCCCCCACAAGGGAAGGACTGTGCTCAGGGGAGAGGCTGTCATCAGATATTCGGACTTTGAAAGGATAAACGGGGCGATAGAGGACGCTGACGCGAAGTACAAGAACCCCCGCAACCTGTGCAGCGGAAGCATACGCCAGCTCGACCCGAAGATCACTGCGGAGCGTAATGTCAGCTTTTATGCCTTTGCTCTCATCAGGGCGGAGGGCGCTGATCTCAGCAGCAGGCGCGATCAGATGGAGTGGATGAAGCAGCAGGGGTTTGACGAGGTCGACTACGTTATGGTCGATGCGGAGTCTCTTTCCGGCGCGATAGACCGCTACGAGAAGGCAATCCCGGATTTCGACATTCCTTCGGACGGGCTCGTGCTGACCCTGGATGACCTCGAATATTCGGCGACTCTCGGAGAGACCGCAAAGTACCCTAAAGACTCCATAGCTTTCAAGTGGCGCGACCAGCAGGCCGAGACGGTGCTGCGCGAGATAGAATGGAGCCCGTCGAGAACGGGACTTCTGAACCCGGTGGCCATATTCGATCCGGTCGAACTCGAAGGCACGACTGTGTCGCGGGCGTCGGTGCACAACATAAATATCATGGAGGATCTTGAGCTCGGCATCGGGGATACCGTGCAGGTATACAAGGCCAACATGATAATACCTCAGCTTGCAGGCAATCTCACAAGGAGCGGCAATATGGAGATACCGGCCAGCTGCCCCGTGTGCGGAGGCCCGACTCTCGTGAAGGATGAAGAGGGCACTAAGACACTCCACTGCACCAACCCGGACTGCCTCGCCAAGCATGTCAAGAAGTTCTCCCATTTCGTGTCGAGAGACGCGCTGAACATAGAAGGGCTTTCGGAATCAGGCCTTCTCAAGCTGATAGGCATAGGCGCGATAAAGACTTTTCCGGATCTTTTCAGACTGGACAGACACGAAGATGAGATAGTTTCTATGGAAGGCTTCGGCAAAAAGTCGTATGATAATCTTACGGAGTCGGCGAAGAGAGCATCGCATACAACGCCGGCGAGGCTTTTGTACGGCCTCGGGGTGCCGGGAATAGGCGTTCAGAACTCGAACATCATATGCAGAGCCTGCCGCAACAGATGGGCAGAGATACAGTCCCTCGATGAAGAGGCGCTGAAGGATATAGACGGAGTAGGCGATGTGATGGCAAAGGACTACGCGGCGTACTTCGCGGATGAGAAAAACGCGGCCGTCACAGCGGAACTGCTCGGACTTCTGACGCTCGATGAGAGCTTTGAAGCGGCGGGCACTTCCCTTGAGGGAAAGACTTTCGTCATCACCGGAAGTCTCGAACACTACGCGAACCGCAAGGACCTCAAGGCCGAGATCGAGGCCGAGGGCGGCAAGGTCGCGGGCTCGGTATCCGCAAAGACGGATTATCTCATAACGAACGATCCGGATTCCGGCTCGTCCAAAAACAGGACGGCGCGCGAGCTCGGAGTCGCCATCATAACCGAGGATGAAGCTGTCGAAATGATCAGAGGAAACTGAGACGAAGGAACGGAAAGGAGGACAGACCGATGGAGAATGTAAATATGGTCCCTGATATGGATCAGGCATATGATGAGTCCCTCATCAGGATAGTCGAGCTTCTCGAGACCAAGAGATACTTCCAGGCCAGAGACGAACTCCTTAAGCATAATGAAGTCGAGATAGCTGAACTGCTGGTGGACATCAGGCGTGAATTCGACCTTCAGAGGATGGTCGTCCTCTTTAGAGCGCTGCCGAAGGACATCAGCGTCGATGTGTTCGCCGAGCTCAGCATAGATGATCAGATCGATATCATAAACATCATCACCGATCCCGAGATCAGATACATACTCGACGAACTCGACTTCGACGACATGATCGACGTACTCGAGGAGCTTCCGTCGAACATCGTAGACAAGATACTCGAGAAGACACCTAAAAACGAGCGCAAGCTCATCAATACCTTCCTCAAGTACAAGGATGATACTGCCGGCTCTCTGATGACGCCGGAATACATCAATCTGAAGAAGACGGATACGGTAAAGCAGGCGCTCGAACACATCAAGGAAGTGGGACTCGATTCGGAGACGATCTACACCTGCTACGTTCTCGACAGAGGGCGCAAGCTGATCGGAGTAGTTTCGCTCAAGTCGCTCGTTATATCGCCGGATGACACCCTGGTAGAGGACATCATGCATGAGGACCCTGTTGTCGCTCATGTCGATGACGACCAGGAGGAGGTAATGGACCTCTTCACCAGGTACGGCTATCTGGCCATCCCGGTCGTGGACAATGAATTCAGACTTGTCGGTATCGTCACCGTAGACGACATCCTCGAGGTCATCGAAGAAGAGACCACAGAGGATATCGAGCGTATGGGCGGCGTTATCGACTCGACCGACAAGGAGTACCTCGACATGTCGGTCTGGCATCATGTAAAGGCCAGACTGCCGTGGCTGTTCCTTCTGATGTGCTCGTACTTCATCACGGGCGGCATACTGCGTAACTTCGAGCACGCGATGTCGGCTGTGATAGAACTGGTCATATACATGCCGATGCTGATGGGCACAGGAGGCAACTCGGGCTCGCAGTCCTCGACGCTTATCATCCGCGGTATGGCTACAGGCGAGCTTGAACTGAGAGATTTCCTGAAGGTAATGTGGAAGGAGATAAGAG
Organism: Mogibacterium sp.; assembly: GCA_017434585.1. Lineage (GTDB taxonomy): Bacteria > Bacillota > Clostridia > Peptostreptococcales > Anaerovoracaceae > Crickella. Next base: position 6,676 of record JAFRFA010000162.1, read on the forward strand.
TCGGCGTGATCGTCGGTATCTGCCTCAGCGTGCTCAACTACTTCAGGATAGTCTATCTCGATCACAATCCGCCTATGGTCGCGGTCACCGTTTGCGTATCTATGATACTCATCGTCATGATCGCGAAGCTGATAGGCTCGATGCTTCCTATGCTGGCAAAGAAGATCGGCATAGACCCTGCTCTGATGGCAGGACCTATGATGGCGTCGATCACCGATATGATATCCCTCTGCACGTATTTCATCATGGCGGGACTCTTCCTGCATATATAGAAAGGCACTGAATGTTCAGCGAAGACTACACAGCAGCAGCGAACGCGGCAGCCGCTAAGACCGCTCTTCTGAAAAAGAATCCGGGCGGCTATTTTCTGCTGTCTGCTCTTGCGGGAATGTTCGTAGGATTCGGAGTGCTGCTCGTATTCACTCTGAGCGGCGCGATGGCGGGATCGCCGTTCACAAAGCTCGTCATGGGCTGCGCGTTCAGCGTCGCCCTGTCGCTCGTGATCATCGCCGGAGCCGAGCTCTTCACGGGAAACAACATGGTCATGACTGCGGGGCTGCTGAGAAATACGGTAACTGCCGGCGATGCCGTGAAACTCTGGGCAGTCTGCTGGCTGGGAAATCTGGGCGGAAGCGTGCTTCTGGCTGTCATATACTATCTGACGGGACTTTACAGCGGCGCCACGCTCGCCGCGATGACCGATGCCGCGGCCGCAAAGATGACCGCGGGCTTCATCCCGCTTCTGGCAAGAGGCATACTGTGTAATACTCTGGTCTGTCTGGCGGTATGGTGCGGCTTCAGATGCAGGTCGGAAGCCGGAAAGCTCATCATGGTCTTCTGGTGCATACTCGCATTCTTTGCCACGGGGTTCGAGCACAGCGTGGCAAATATGACGCTTCTGACTCTCGCTCTTATCAACAACGGGGGCAACCCGGCGATCACCATGGGAGGATACTGGTTCAATCTGCTTACAGTAACGGCAGGCAACATGATCGGAGCGATACTGCTTGTGGCCCTGCCGTATCATGCGGCCTCAGCCGAGAGATAAAGGATAAAAATGGAAACGGCAAGACTGAGAGCATTCATAGAAGCTGCAGAGAAGGGCAGCATAAAGGCGGCGGCGGACTCGCTCGGATATACGCCGTCCGCTATAAGCCAGCTTGTAACAGCTCTTGAAAGAGAACTGGGACTGGTACTCTTCAGGCGCTCACAGAAGGGGGTATCGCTGACTGCGGAAGGCGAGGAGCTCCTCCCGCTGGTAAGATCTTATCTCGCCCGCGAGGACGAGATATACATGTTTGCCTCGGAGCTGAACGGAATAGCGACCGGACAGCTCAAGATCGCGACCTACCCGAGCGTCGCGACCACATGGCTTCCCGAGATCGTCCGCCGCTTCAAGAACGATTTTCCTGGCATACAGATAAGTATACTTGAATGTATCCGTTCTGACATTTTCAATCACTTGGATCGGAATGAGGCGGATATCGCCTTCCTCGCATATGCCGAGCCGATGCCGTACGAATGGATACCGCTTGCTGAAGAGAATGTTATAGCGGCGCTGCCTGAAGATCACGAGCTGGCGTCAGCGAAAAGCTTTCCGATCGCCGAGTGCGAGAAAAACGATTTCATACTCGGCTCATGGGGCCGCGAGAAAGAGATACTGGATATACTCGAAAAAAACGACGTTCATCCTGAGATAAAGTACACCACATATGACACGCCGGCCACGCTTGCGATGGTAAGGATGGGTCTGGGGATCAGTTTTGTGAACGAACTGTCCGCTCAGTTCTGGAACGAACACCTCGTTAAGCTGCCGCTCGACCCGCCGCAGACCATCACATTCGGGGTGGCGGTACCTGACAGGGATCACATGACGGGAGCGGCAAGAAAGTTCCTCAGTTATACGACGAACTACTTCGAGTCAGAAAAGAGATGATCGAAAAGCGCCTTCCTGTGCGAAAGGCGCTTTTCCTGTTGGAGTAATTATGATTCAGCAGCCTAGATTACCTATGGCTGTATTTCTGATAAAATCTTATCTTTGCTCCGAGAACTCCCAGAAATGCTGCTACTACGATTACGTTAATCATGACGGCACCTCCTTTACCCTGATTTTGTCTGATTGATGCTCTTTTGATATTTTCAACAGATATTGCATATCTGTTTTGCAACTACATAATACAAAGTATATATGTTTAAGTAAAGTTAATAATATTCACCAACAAATTAAGTTGTACTTAATTAGCAACAATTTCTGAAAAAATGTTAATATCATACTGTATCCGGTTTTTTTCTGACCGGAAGAAGGAGGAGCGGATGATAACTGCCGGAGGGCATGTACCGGACATGACGGAAATGATAATTCTGGCAAAGGAGGCGGGGCTTACGCATGCCGCGGCTCTTGACATGGATGCCCTCGAGTTCAGGGAGGATGTTCGTGCGATGTGCAGAAGCGACCGATGCAATAATTACGGAAAGAACTGGAGCTGTCCCCCGGCGACGGGCAGCACCGGACGGGCAAAGGAGCGCATCAGCGGTTATCACAGAGGGATAATTGTCCAGACCTGCGGAGATATCTCGGGAAGCTTCGACATCGAGGGCACAAAGCGGGTGATGCTGATGCATAAGAAGAATTTTGACACATTTGTAAGGCAGGTGAGGATGTTTTTTCCGGACTGCCTGCCGGTGGGAGCCGGAGCCTGCAGCAGGTGCAGGAGCTGCACTTATCCCGACCGGCCGTGCAGGCATCCCGACAGGATGTATCCTTCGATGGAAGCGTACGGACTGCTGGTGAGCGATGTGGCGGCAAGGTCCGGTCTGGGATATAACTACGGTGAAAACACGATGAGCTTTACTTCGTGCATACTGATCGACTGAAGGAGTTGTCATGACAGCAAAAGAGATATTTCTTGAATTACTGAAGCCGGACGGAAGACCTGAGAGACAGCTTGTGCAGTACGAGGCCCTCCAGATGGCTCTCGGAGACCCTGCCGGGGGATTCCTCCATAAGGGCAGAAGACCCGGGGCGACCATCACAGACCTGTGGGGGACAGTCATCGAGTGGCCGGAGGATGCTCCGGGATCGATGCCGCTCGTGACGGAGGAGAACAAAGTAATAAAGGACATAACGAGGTGGAGAGAATACGTCCATGCGCCAGATGTCGTTGCCGGAAGCAGTGACCCTGAGGCATGGAAGGAGTTTCGCGAAAAGCAGCGCGCGAAAGCCGGCGACGAGCGCCTGGTGGCGGGCTTCATGGGCACCGGCATATTCGAGCAGTGCCACTTTCTGATGCCGTTCCAGGAGGTCCTGACGAATCTCTATGACCATCCTGACGAGATGCATGAGCTCATAGAGTACATCACGGAGTTCAGACTCGCATATGTGAAACAGATCATAGA
>JAFRFA010000163.1:0-10535 GCA_017434585.1 Mogibacterium sp.
CGTCCAGTGATAGATATCTATGTTGTTGTAGTTCTTCTGCGCCATGTTCAGAAGCATGACGACGCATACGAACAGGCACAGGCTGTAGATAATGGTTATCATGCTTTCTCCTGCTCTATCTCGAAGTAGAGCTCGCTTCCCTCTCCTTCTTCATTTATCGAATGGAGTTCCGAATCCATGGCTTTGAGCATTTCTGCGGCGATGTTAAGTCCGAGTCCGGCAAAGTCTTCGCCGTCCGCTTTTCCGTCTCCGCTGTCCTTTACAGACACGAGCAGATGCTCCCTGCCTTCGTCCGTATCAGCGGCGAAGACCGACAGCTTGATGCTCTTGCCCTTTGCATGTTTGAGAGCGCTGAGGATCATGCATAAGATCACCATACGGAGTTTTCCCGGATCGCCCATGAGTTTTTCAGCTATCTTAGGCGAGATATCCGAGGTCACTTCCGCGCCCCTGAGCTTTGCTTCTTCTTCAAGTTCAGCAAGCGCCTCATCCGTTATATCCTTTATCGAATACGGCACAGACTCCACTATGACAGCAGAAGGCCCGTTTTCGGCGATCGTGATGCTGTCTTCGATCCTGTCCATCTCGGTTTTTTCTTCGTTTATGTTCTGTATCGTAAAGATGAATTTGCGAAGATCTTCACCCTCTTTACGGTCTATCGCGAAAAGCCTTACAAGACACCATCCCTTGGTTTTGCTCATGTACTGGCAGGCGATGCTCTCTTTATCGAAGCGCTCGATGAAGGTCGACGGATCCATGAATTCGTCGACGACTTTTCTGTACTCATCGGTGACATCATCGATGAAGAGGTCCCTGAGCCGCTCAACGACTCTTTCGCGCGGCTTGCCCCGGTCTACCGCCTCGCCCTTTATCACGGTGATCTCGTCGTTGACAAGATCAGCCATATATATCATGTCATAGATATCGGACATGTATGAAACGCCGGTCTTCCTGAGTTCCATGTCCTTCCAGGCTCTCCTGTACGACAGGTTTGCAACGATGTATCCGAAGAACACAGCGATCCATAATATCGTCAGCGCAAGAACAGCGTAGAAGCTCTTTCCGCTGAAATAGCTCTTGTGCAGCTTGTATGTGATGTAATAATCGGAAAGATCTATGCCGTCCAGATAGTACAGGATCATGCCCATAGTGAGCTCGCCCCCTCCGGCTACCGGCAGTTCGCCCTCCGCAGCGGAAGGATAGTAAATTACATAGTCTCCCTCCGAGAGCGGTATGAGCAGGTCTCCGTCATAAACGTAGTCCAGCTTTACATCCTTCAGCTTGTATTTTCTGAGATCGAGCGTCTGCACCTTCTCGTCAGGCGTGCCGTTATGCTGATGGATCTCTACTTTGCCGCACCAGGCATTGTTGAAGTAGCAGTCGCCCTTGATGTTGAGTCGCATCACCCATTCCGAGACAGCTGATGCGGACTTGTTGGTGAGCACACCGTCAAACGTCTGGCCGGTGAGATCCACCTTCTTTCCGTCCATCTCAAACTCTCTCTTGAGCCAGGTGCTCGTGCTGTCCGCCCTGTCGTTCAGCACCATAACAGTCTTCTTACTGTCATCCGCTCCCGTGGTCGTATGTTCCTTGCTGTTATATGAGATCACCGACACTATATGGCCGATTGCGGCGATGATGATAGCTACCGCAAGTATAGCAAGGAAGTTTTTTGTCGTTTCACTGCGCTTTCTTTCCATCAATTGTCCCTTCAGAGTCTTTTATTTTTTCTTTCCGTTGTACCTGAGGCACAGCATCGTCAGGTCGTCGAACTGCTCGGCGTCACCGATGAAGTCATCGATGTCGCTGCGGACAGCGCCCATCAGTTCCCAAGGAGTGGAGCCCGCTGCAGCATTGTCGAGAGCCTCTACCATGCGGTCCATGCCGTAGAGCTCCTCTGCCGCTGAAGTCGCTTCCGTGACACCGTCAGTATATTCGAATATGCTGTCGCCCTCTTCGAGCTGTATCACATGGTCTGTGTACTTCATTCCCTCCATGCCGCCTATGACGAATCCGTGCTTGTCGCGGACGATCTCGGCTCTGCCGTCAGCATGCACCAGAACGGGGTATTCATGTCCGGCGCTGGCCGTGGTCAGCTTGCCCGTGGATATCTCGAGTATGCCGAGCCATACAGTCACGAACATCTCCTCTTCGTTCTTTTCGCAGATCCTGTTGTTGACCTCTTCGAGGACTTCGGCAGGAGACATGCTGTCTCTTATGCTGTCCGACAGCATGATCTTGGATATCATCATGAACAGAGCAGCCGGTACGCCCTTGCCCGAAACGTCTGCGATCTCGACGGCCAGGTGGTCATCGTCGATCATCAGCATGTCGTAGAAGTCGCCGCCGACTCCCTTCGCCGGCTCCATAGATGCGTAGAGGTCGAATTCTTTCCTGTCAGGGAACGGCGGGAATACCACCGGCAGAACGCTCATCTGTATCTTAGCCGCAAGAGCGAGCTCAGTGACCAGACGCTCCTTTTCGGCTGTCGCGGCAGTCAGATCGTTCATGTAGTCGGCAACGTCCGTCTCCATGTCACGCAGCGTCACCGCCAGACGCTCTATCTCATCGCCGGTATGTATGTCAAGATCGGCGAAGTGTCTGACTCCGTCTTTCTTGTTCTCATCATCGCCGTATTCCACGGCAGCTGTTGCGAGCTTGTCTATAGGATCGACCAGGGCCGCCTTCATCCGCCTCATGCCTACGTATGAAGCGAGCAGGGTCACGACTACGAGGAGCGCGACATATTCCACCAGGAAGAATTTGCTGGCCTCTACCATCGGCTTGAGTTTCTCGTCGACGCATACCAGTATCGTATAGTTGCCGGTCCTGTACATAGTCGATGCAGCGGTGCAGCGCGGACCGTATTCAGGTCTGTTGGTGAACACGGCCTGTACTCCGGATTTCACACCCTGCTGTCTGTCAAGGATAGTCCTTTTTCTTCCGTAGACGAGAGGATTGAGTTCATCGTCCGGATATTCATCCCAGGTTCCCGGCTTGCAGGTGCTGTCCTCTTTCTGGTCTGCGTCCACTATATAGATCATCCTGTTGTTTTCAAGATCTATGGCCACCATGAAAGCGTTGAGCGGACCGTTCCTGTTCTGAAGGCTCTTCATCGCCTTCAGGACGCTCTGGAAGTCCTCCGATTCCCTGATGCCTTCGTATTCTGCGATGTATTCCTCAGATGTGCCGTCTCCCTTTTCTTCGTCAGGGATGCTGTCATAGATAGTCATCACCCTGTTGCACAGTCTCTGATAATGAGTCTGGCTGATGACAGCGGCTTCCGCATTGGCCTGGTTCCAGGTGTTGACGATGTATTCGTGCGTGACCCCTCCCAGATAAAGCAGGAATCCGGCTACGAGCACTGTGGCTCCGATGCCCATCGTCAGCGCAAGTGTGATCACGAATGTCTTGGTGCCGAGTGAGCGTTTGACATCGCTGAGTTTGTTGTCTTTTTTCTTTTTATCCATTTTCTTTTACTCCTGTACCGTTGCGATCAACAGTCCCGACTCATCAGCCGACGGCAGCTCCATGAGCATGCCCGATACCCTGAAGAGTATCTCCATGCCCTCGATGCCGTAAGGCAGATGGCAGTACGTGCTTTCAGGCACGATCACACGTCCTCCGGCGCGCACCTTATCCATGAACATGAATATCTGCTGTACAAGTATCTCGAGATCCGCAAATGTCCTTGGATCTGTCAGATCGAGTATGCCGTTGTCATAGCTGTCATATGCATCTTTGAGTCCGTCATGCGAGATCACGGCTGCATCGCTGAGCTTTTCCGGCCTGTCGCTGAAGACGATAGTGGCCCCGCTGCATCCCGCGGCCTTCATCACATGCTCCAGATCCCGCTCCGTCTTGGAATGTCCCCCGGTATTCCGGGATCTCTGGAAGAGTATATCCGGATACTTCAGCTCGAGCTGATGCAGGAGCTCGCAGTCTTTCCTGACCTGTTTCTCGTCATCGTGTATCAGATATACAAGACCCGCCTCTGTCTCCATGTCCTTGGTCTGAGGCAGCATCGCAGTCCTTCCTATCTGATCGTACGACGCCGAGTAATAGCTTCTGAGCCTTCTGCATATCTGGACGACCGGAGCGGTTATCGCCACCGTGTCCTTCAGTAGCACGAGGTCCTTGCTCACGCCGTATCTCTGAAGTTTATACGGCTTTGCTGCGTCTCTGCTGAACTTTTCCGGGTCGAGATAGCCGTCAAGAGCCGAATCAGTCTCGTGCTGGCCGGATACGAGCTCCGAATAGTACCTGTCGAGCCCTCCGCCCATCGGTCTGCAGTTGACCTCGATCAGCACAGGGCCGTCCTTATCTATCATGTACTCGCCGTGTACCGGGCCGTATTTGATGCCTATCGCGTCGAGCACGTTGTTTACGTATCTTACGAGTCTTGAATGTCCTGCCTCGAGCTCCGTTACATACCCGTAGTAGTTATATGCGATCGCGCCGTTGCTGAGCACGTATTTATCGTACTGTCCGATCGTGACCACACGGTGCCTGCCGTTGCAGGATACCGTGTTCACCACATATTCTGTGCCGTTGATCCTTTCCTGTATGAGGACGCCATGATTTTCCAGTTCATTGCCCCGGGCGGCATCCAGATTGCGCCTCAGCATCGCGATCATCTCGCTCTGGTTCCTGCACAGGTACACGCCCTGCGAACCGGCTCCGCGCACAGGTTTTACAACGACATCGCTTACGCCGAGCTCCCTGTAGAACTCTATCGCCTCTTTTTCCGATCTCACGACTCTGCCGCGGATCGACCGAAGACCGTGATCCGCAAGAGCTTTCTGCATCATGTCCTTCTGTGTCATGTACGGGATCCTGTCGACAGGATTTCCCGGAAGACCGAGATCCGCCGAAAGCTCCGCGGCAAGTCCCACCCCGAATTCGCTTCCGGCTATCACCAGAGCAGGGTCAAGTTCCCTCACCTGCTTAAGGACGTTTTCGTATTCATCTTCCTTTATGATCTTTATCCTGCCTTTGACGCGTTCATTGACCTTGTCGCGGGCTGCCTTGAGACGCTCCACATCCTCAGGCGAACCGACATATCTGCCTTCGACCAGCACGGGCGTGTATCCGCGCGCGCGCGCATCCTCGGCGTAATTGATACCGGTCGATATGTATTCGCATATGACAATGGACTTTCTGCCGTCTTTATTTTCCATCTTCACTCTTGCCCTTTATCGTTATCCTGGTGGAATTCATTCCGAGTATGTATTCGTTGCTTATATCCGATACTATGCTCCTCAGTATCTGAACGTTTTCTGCGATGTCGCTTACATCATCCTCGTTCGGATCGAATACCTCGCCTAGAGTCCGGAAGTCTATCTCGACATTCCCCCTGTATATACGTACGAGCACATCCGCATACGAGCTTTGGCTCTTCTTGTTCGCTGTATATACAGCGATCTCCTCTACGGCCATGGCAACGCGCATCGCGTCGACCTTGCTGAGTCCTTTTTCTTCGCATATATCCTGCACCTTCTCGCTGATGAGGGAAATATCCATCGACCCTTTTTCTATGGTCACATCCATGACGGTCTCCGGATCCCCCTCCTTTTCGACCTCGATGAGAAGAGGTGCTTTGAGCCTGCCGTCTGACTTCGCTGCGATCCTCAGATTGCATAAAAGCGTAATGATGACAAGCAGCGACGCCGTGAGCGGGAACGCCCACCAAAGGCCGTTTATCCCGATCGCCGCCACCATGATCCACGCAACAGGTATCACAGCGGCAAAGCTGTCGAGCGACGCCAGTATCGTGGAATAGTGCGTAAGTCCTATCACCTTGAGGTAACGGTAGTACACTACGAGAGCGAACCTCGGCACGAACATGAGGATATATATCCTGAACGCATGGACGGCCATCGAGAGCTGTGACGGATCGGTGATGTTGTACAGCCCCGCCACCTGCTTCGCAAATATGAAGAGGATGACAGTTCCTGACAGTGACATCAGGAACTGCCCCAGCATCGAGGTCCTGAGTATATCCGCTTCGCCCTTGAGATCCGATTGTCCGTGCAGCACGGCCATCAATGGCACAGACGCTCCGATGACAGCGCCTATGAATATAGACATCACAGAGCTCGACTGTATGCAGAGCGAGAACGCCACGATGCCGCTGGCTCCGGCGGCCGCCATTGCCAGTCTGTTGCATACGGCAAACTGTATGGAAAGCCCTATCTGGTTCATGGCATCAGGTCTTCCGAGCGCGAATATCTCGCCGATGGTCCCCATGGATGCCTTTATGTCCTTGCTTATGTACAGTCTGACCTTGCCCGACATAGCTCCGAGAAGAACTACCGCTGTCGCGACGAGGTAACCTGAAAGCGTGGCCCAGGCAGCGCCCTCGACTCCCAGGTGAAAAACCTTGATATACACGACGTCCATCATGATATTGACCACATTGGCGACTACGTTTACCGCAGTAGACAGTCCCGGATAGCCTGCCGACGGCAGGAACGATGCAAGCGTCAGTATGACTACCTCGAGCGGCGCCGACAGAAGCAGCACTCTGAGGTAAGCTACGAAAGTTCCGCGCAGGGCCTCCTCCTTGCAGAGGATACCTGCGAGCGGATCGAGCAGTATGAGTCCGGGTATCATGATGAGAAAGCCTATGACAAGCGCCATGATCAGCGACGCCGTCAGGCTCTTCCCGGCTGACTCCCTGTCCCGGCGTCCTGCGGCAATGGCATACAAAGTAGCTCCGCCCTGTCCTAAGAGCGCATAGGCGGCAGACATCACGAGGACGACAGGCACACCGATATTGACGATCGCCATCGCATCGCTCCCCAGCAGGTTGGATACCAGCATGCTGTCGACGAACTCGTTCAGGGACAGCGCCGCATAGGTGATCATCGTCGGTATCAGGTATTGAGAAAACTTATTCAACAGGAGCTTATCTGATCTTCTAAGCGTCCGTTCTTCATATCTGTGATTTATTGCTTGCATACATAGTTAGTATAGCACAAAATCACCTGTCATTGCCCCATACAGAACATCATAGTTTAAAAAAACGGCGCACGGTCAGCCGCCCAGGCATCCCGTACACCGTTTATTGCAGTTTGTTTTCCGGACCGCAACGGATCCGGTCCGTATTTGACGCTTAGAGGATCGAAACGCTTGCGATGAGTCCCGCAAATACGATCGATACCATCGATACCAGCTTGATCAGGATGTTGATCGAAGGTCCGGATGTATCCTTGAACGGATCGCCGATGGTGTCGCCTACTACAGCAGCCTTGTGGTTCTCTGAACCCTTGCCGCCGAAGTGTCCGGCCTCGATGGACTTCTTGGCATTGTCCCAGGCGCCGCCCGAGTTTGCCATGAAGATAGCCATTATGAATCCGGATACAGTAGCCCCGCAGAGCATTCCGACTACTCCGAGTCCGCCGAGGATGAGACCTGTCACGATAGGCGCAGCTATGCCTACGCATGCAGGAAGCACCATCTCCTTGAGAGAAGCCTTGGAGCAGAGGTCCACGCAGCGTGCGTAATCCGCATCGGCCTTTCCTTCCATCAGACCAGGGATCTCCTTGAACTGACGTCTTACCTCGAGCACTACGCTCTGAGCAGCTCTGTTGACAGCTCCCATTGTGAGCGATGAGAAGAGGAACGGCAGGCAGGCTCCGATAAAGAGTCCGACCAGGACCTTAGGGTCGAGAAGATTGAGACTGAGATCCTGTCCCTCCGGCATGTATACAAGGAGCTTCTCCTTGAAGTTGGCGATCAGAGCAAGAGCTGTCATTCCTGCCGAACCGATAGCGAAGCCCTTGCCTGTAGCCGCTGTCGTATTACCGAGCGAATCGAGAGCATCTGTGCGTTCACGTACTTCAGGCGGAAGTCCGGCCATCTCTGCGATACCGCCGGCATTGTCAGCTACAGGGCCATAGGCGTCAGTAGCAAGAGTGATGCCGAGTGTCGAGAGCATTCCGACAGCTGCGAGCGATATGCCGTAGAGACCGATGCTCGAAGGAGCGACATCTACAGGGCAAAGGCCCGAGCAGTAGTAAGCGATGATGATGGCGGCTCCTACTATAAGGATAGGCAGCGTTGTCGATGCCATGCCTGTGCCGAGGCCGCTGATGATCAGCGTTGCCGTACCTGTCTGCGAAGACTCTGCGATCTTCTGAGTCGGCTTATATGTATCCGAAGTGTAATACTCCGTGCAGAGTCCGATAAGAACGCCTGCAGCCAGTCCGGCGATGATGGCAAGATAGAGTCCGTAGAACTCGATGCCGAAGAGCCACCACACGAGGACGAACGAGAATATCGCTGTTGAGATCGCAGAGAAGTTAGTTCCGCGGCGGAGCGCTGCGAGCAGATTCTTCTGGCTCGCGCCTTCCTTGGTCTGTACGAAGAACGATCCGATGACGGAGAATACTACTCCGACAGCCGCCATCAGAAGCGGCAGGGCTACGGACTTGACTCCGAGACCGCTCGAGAAGAAAGCGATAGCTCCGAGAGCGCATGTCGATACCATGGATCCCACATAGGACTCATAGAGGTCGGCTCCCATTCCGGCTACATCGCCTACGTTGTCGCCTACGTTGTCGGCGATAACTGCCGGGTTGCGAGGGTCATCCTCAGGGATGCCCGCCTCGACCTTGCCTACGAGGTCGGCTCCGACGTCAGCAGCCTTGGTGAAGATACCTCCGCCTACACGGGCGAAGAGCGCCATCGACGAAGCTCCCATTCCGAATGTGACCATCGCGGCCGTTATGTTTTCAAGTGTTTCATGGAATACAAGGTCGAGCAGCGCGTACCACAGCGAGATGTCGAGAAGTCCGAGGCCTACGACTGTGAAGCCCATTACCGAACCAGCCGAGAATGCGACTCTCAGTCCCTTGTTGAGGCTCTCCTGAGCGGCGCAGGCTGTACGGTCGTTGGCTCTGGTCGCGATGCTCATTCCGATGAATCCGGAAAGTCCCGAGAAGAAGCCTCCTGTGATGAACGCGAACGGTACATACCATGTCAGCTTGTGTGCCGCGGCCATTCCGCAGAGCACGCAGAACATGACTACGAAGAAGATGAGTACCGTGCGGTACTGGCGCTTCAGAAAAGCGCTTGCTCCGGTACGGACAAACTGTGAGATCTGCTTCATGCGGTCAGTGCCCTCATCCGAGTTGAGGACTTTCTTGGCCTGAGCATAGGCGAAGAGCAGAGCGCAGATCGAAGCAAACAGACTTATCCAGTACAGGTGTGACAAAAGATAATCTTGCATGATTGATGCCTCCTTAGTTTTGATCCACAAAACGATACACTGTCATCTGTCTCGATTGTTACCCATAACATACTGTTGTAATTATACTCTCGGGCATTATTGTTCTCAATAAAAAACAATGTATTGCTTTGCATTTTCACCTCTTAAAGGTATCTCAAACTGCTTGTATTTACAATGATATTTGAAATAAAAATATGTTTTTTTGACAGTAATTTCAAAAAATGTTTGTTCCGCGGCACAAAATTTTACACGCCGTTTTTCATATAGTTTCCGGTCCTTTTTGAGGCAGTGTTCAGCCTATTCTTGAAAAAGCGGCAGCTGAGGCATACAATTGTTACCGTAGAGTAAGCACCTCCCCCGCCCGGCCGGTCCGTATGCCGGCGGAGAGAAGTTAAGTACTGACGACAGGAGAAATAAAAATGGCTGGAAAGAAAAGACTTGTAACAAGAAGCGATTTTGACGGTCTTGTTTGCGCGATGCTTCTCAAAGAGCTCGATATCATCGACGACATCAAGTTCGTTCACCCTAAGGACGTCCAGGACGGCAAGGTAGAGCTGACTGAAAACGACATCACGACCAACCTCCCGTTCGACCCACGCGTCGGACTGGCATTCGACCATCATGAGTCAGAGATGCTCAGAAACGACCCGGAGAAGTTCGGAGGCAAATACTATATCGAGCCTCATGCAAGAAGCGCAGCGCGCGTCGTATACAACTACTACGGCGGTGCAGACACCTTCAAAAATGTCACTGAAGAGATAATGACCGCGGTCGACAAGGGCGACAGCGCAGACTACACCCTAGATGAGATCCTGGATCCTAAGGGCTGGGTACTGATCAACTATCTGATGGACCCGCGCACAGGACTCGGGCGCTTCCACGACTTCCGCATCTCTAACTACGATCTTATGATGGAGCTCATCGACTACTGCGTCGGTCACACTATCGATGAGATACTTGAACTCCCTGATGTAAAGGAAAGAGTCGACCTCTACTTTGAGCAGGCCGATCTCTTCAAGAAACAGCTCAAGCGCATCGCAAAGGTACATGACAAGGTAGTCGTGCTCGACCTCAGAAACGAAGAAGTCATACATGCCGGAAACCGTTTCATGATCTACGCTCTTTATCCTGAGACCCAGATCTCGGTGCATGTGGCCTGGGGATTCAAAAAGCAGAACACGGCCGTCATGATCGGAAAGTCCATAGTCAATAAGTCTTCGGATTTCGATATCGGCGCGCTCTGCCTGAAGTACGGCGGAGGCGGTCATAAAAATGCCGGCACCTGCCAGCTCGAGAACGA
>JAFRFA010000164.1:0-35855 GCA_017434585.1 Mogibacterium sp.
AACAGAATAAAAAGCGGCAGACCGGGGGCACCACTCTCTGCCGCTATACAAAAGTGAATGCTTTGACGAAAGGAGAAAAACGAACATGAGAAAAGCATTGACGATCGCAGGATCGGATTCCTGCGGAGGCGCCGGTATCCAGGCTGACATCAAGACGATGACCATGAATGGAGTCTATGCCATGAGCGCGGTAACGGCGCTCACCGCACAGAACACTACCGGCGTAACAGGCATAATGGAGGCATCGCCTGACTTTCTGAAGAAGCAGCTGGATGCAGTATTTGAAGACATCTTTCCGGATGCTGTCAAGATAGGGATGGTATCGTCATCAGGACTCATAAAGGTCATAGCGGACAGGCTCAGACACTACGGAGCCCGCAACATAGTGGCGGACCCGGTGATGGTCGCAACGAGCGGAGCCAGACTGATAGAGGAGGCTGCCATAGAAACTCTGAAGAGTGAGATACTTCCGCTTGCGACGGTGATAACTCCGAACATACCCGAGGCGGAGATACTTTCCGGCATGAGCATATCCGGTGAGGAGGGCATGGCGGAGGCTGCAAAAAGACTTTGCGGACTCTACGGATGCGCGGCTCTTGTTAAGGGCGGCCACAGGGTGAACGATGCGAATGATGTGCTGTACGGACCAGGGATGACAGAAACTGTATGGTTCAGAGGCCGGCGCATAGACAATCCGAATACTCACGGAACGGGCTGCACGCTTTCGAGCGCGATAGCGTCGAACCTCGCCAAGGGCTTCGGCCTTGAAGAATCGGTCGAAAGGGCAAAGACATATCTGTCGGGAGCTCTTGCTGCGATGCTCGATCTAGGAGCCGGGCCGGGCCCGATGATGCACAACTTCGATCTCTCTGAAGAATACAGAAGGGAGGCCTGAGGACGTGAGTGAAAGACGAACAGGTATATTTGACAATGCCCTCATCTGGTTCGGCGCCGGAGTCAGCATCGCCGAGATCCTGTCCGGCACATATCTCGCGCCGCTGGGATTCGGAAAGGGACTTCTATCGATAATCGCAGGACATATAATAGGGTGCTTCCTGCTGTTTCTGGCAGGCTGCATAGGCGGTAAGAGGCGCATGAGCGCCATGGAGACCGTAACTCTCAGCTTCGGGAACAGGGGAGCGTTCCTCTTTGCGGCTCTGAACGTTCTGCAGCTTGTGGGATGGACCGCGATCATGATATACGACGGAGCACTTGCGGCAAACGGGGCTCTTTCATGCGGGCGATGGATATGGGCTTTGGTCATAGGCGGTCTTATAATAATCTGGATATCCATAGGGATACAGAGCCTCGGAAAGGTCAATGTCATTGCCATGAGCGCTCTGTTCATACTGACTGTCATACTGTCTGCCGTCATCTTCAGAAAAGGGGATCTTTCGGCGCCGGCAGCGGGAGGGATGTCCTTCGGAGCCGCCATGGAGCTCAGCGTGGCCATGCCGCTTTCATGGCTTCCTCTGATAAGCGATTACACAAGAGAAGCTGAAGAGCCGGTAAAGGCTTCGGCATGGTCGGCGGCTGTGTACGGCCTTGTGAGCTGCTGGATGTACATAATCGGCATGGGAGCAGCCTTGCTCACCGGAACGGGCGACATAGCAGAGATCATGCTGAAGGCAGGGCTCGGCATCGCGGGACTTGTGATAATAGTGCTTTCCACTGTTACGACCACGTTCCTCGATGCGTATTCGGCCGGAGTATCGAGCGAGCTTTTTTCTGAAAAGATCAGAGGAAAGCATGTAGCGATCGCTGCAGCGGCTGCAGGGACGATCGCTGCCATACTCTTCCCGATGGATGACATAACAGGATTCCTATATCTGATCGGCTCGGTGTTCGCGCCGATGATAGCCGTGATGCTGGCTGACTGCTTCATACTTAAGCAGAGCCATGAAGAGAGTCCGTTCTGCGTCCGTAATCTGGTCACATGGGCCGCCGGCTTTCTGCTGTACAGATGGCTCATGACGGTCGATCTGCCGCTCGGAAGCACGGTGATAGATATTGCTGTCACTATTGTGATCTGCGTCATAGCAGGCAGTATAGCAGGTAAAAAGAAAGCGTGAATCGATAGCGGGCATATGAAAAGGCCGCCGCATCAAGCGGTGGCCTTTTTGACTGGATCGATCCGGAGTCAGACTCCGGAGCCGGACTATATCTTCATAGCGACGTCCCAGGCTCCCCAGATGACTTCTCTCAGAGCTCCCCACTTTACGCAGGTACCCACTCTGTGGACACGGCTGTCCTTGACATCTGCGAACTGGTCGTTAGGAACGAATCCGATGCCGTTGACTACGCAGTCGCATTCTTCCTTCCACTCTTCGCCTGTCTCGAAGTTCTTGATCATGCAGTAGCCGTCACCGATCTCTGTGACAGAACTTCTGAGATGTACAGGGACTCCCTTGAACGGAAGAGCCTCTCTCAGGAACGATGAGTTGGCGAGGCATGTGCCAGGAGCGACGATGAGGTCGTCGAGGAACTCAACGACTACAGGCTTCTTGCCGGCGAGGACTGCGTCATACGCAGCTTCGCAGGATGAAAGTCCGCCGCCGAGGAATACGATCTTCTTGTACTTCTTGGCGTTAGGTCCGATCAGCAGATCTGTGAACGTGATCGTCTTTTCGAAGCCAGGAATGTTGAGAGCCTTAGGGAAGGTTCCAACGGATACGATGACATCGTCATACTCTTCGAGCAGAGGCATGACATCGGTGATCTCCTGGTTGTAGCGGATCTCGATGCCCCATTTTTCGAGTTCTCTGTCATACCACTTCATGAGTTCCTTGTCGGCGTCCTTGAAGGACATTGCAGAAGCGGTGTTGTACAGACCGAACTTCTTGTCCGACTTTTCGAAGACAACAGGCTCGTGGCCTCTCTTCTTGAGTACGAGAGCAGCTTCGAGTCCTCCGAAGCCGGCGCCGATTATAGCGACCTTCTTCGGTGCTGCTGCAGGCACGATCTTGTACTTGTTATGCTGCATCGTCGACGGTGTCAGAGCGCAGCGCGCGAGCTGGAGCGAGTCGAACAGAGGCTGCGTGTTGGCGGTGTGTTTCGACTTCGCGAAGTTGAAGCAGGCGTTGTGGCATCTGATACAAGGTTTGATCTCGTCTTCTCTGCCTTCTCTGAGCTTGGTCACCCAGTCAGGGTCAACGAGGTTCTGACGGGCTATACCGAGAGCGTCGATGGAGCCCTTCTTGATCTCTTTGGCCGCGAACTTGATATCCATCTTGCCGGCGCAGACAACAGGCTTGTCTGTGAACTTCTTGATGTGAGCGACATCCTCAAAGTTGCAGTTGTCAGGCATATAGACAGGCGGGTGAGCCCAGTACCATGCATCGTATGTGCCGTTGTCGCAGTTGAACATATCGTAACCTGCGTCGGAAAGGTATTTGATCGCTTTTTCGGATTCTGCCATGTCGCGTCCGAACTCTTCGAATTCTTCGCCAGGCTGAGCGCCCTGGAGCCATCCCTTGGTCTTGGATACTACCGAGTATCTCAGTGCGACAGGGAAGTCGTCTCCGCACTCCCTCTTGATCGCCTGTACGATCTCGACAGGGAATCTGAATCTGTTCTCGAACGATCCGCCGTACTGGTCTGTCCTGTAGTTCATGTTTGCGATCGTGAACTGGTCGAGGAGGTATCCCTCGTGAACAGCGTGGATCTCAACACCGTCTACTCCGGCGTCCTTGCAGAGCTTGGCGGTCTTTGCGAATGCTTCGACCATCTCCTGGATCTCTTCGATGGTCATCATTCTGGACTTGATCGAAGGATACCATCTGTTCGGAGTCTCACCGGCAGAAGCGCAGCAGTATTCGATGTCCACGAAAGGCTTCGCGATAGCGCCGAACGCTTTGTTCTCGAGCATTTTCACGAACATATCATTGATCGCCATCGAACGGCCGAATCCGCCTGCAAGCTGTATGAACAGCTTCGATCCTGTCTTGTGGAATTCCGGGATCCACTCGGCGAGATCCTTGAACATCTTCTTGTTCTGATAAAGCCATCTGCGGCCCATCGTGTCTCTTACGCACTGCATGCCCGGAAGAACCAGACCTACACCGTCCTGAGCACGGCCGAGGATGTGGTGAGCTGCCTCCTTATCGAAGTGGCAAGGCTCGAGCCAGCCGAACAGGGATGTTCCTCCCATGGAAGTCTGAACGATCCTGTTAGGGATCTCTACGTTGCCGATCTTCCACGGCGTAAATAGAGGTTCATATTCTTTCTTCATGTTGTTTATCCCTCCTGAAAGACTATATAACTGACCTTTGCGAACGATATTTTATACCTTTCCATGAGTCAAAAACATATTAAATATATTGTAGAACACGTGAAAACAATAGTCAATTGCGGAATAGACGGCAGGGTTGACATCTGCATTTTATTATTGCGGCGAATTGTGGTAAAATACCACTATATGTGGACAAAAAATGAAAGATCATGCCCAAGGGAGTGTGATGATCAGTACAGGACAGGAGAACCGACATGGCCCGTGAGTTTAAGATCACAACGTTTACAGAGGAACGCGCATATCACAATACGGCGATACTAGTCTATCTGAAGGCGGTCAAGAGCGTCTTTGAGAATGCAGATGTCACGATCGGCAATTCTCTGAACCAGGGCTACTACAGCTACATCAACCTCGGCGGCAGGCGGCTGACCACTCTGGATATCAACAGGATCAGAGACCATATGAACGCCATCATAGAAAAAGACTATGAGGTCGTCGTCGAACACGACAGCGCTGAGCATGCCATAAAGAAATGGTACTCGCTTGGATATCCTGAAAAAGCCAGGCTGCTCGAATTCAGACCTCCGGACGAGACCATCGATATAGTCAATCTTCACAATTACAGGAACTGCATGTACACGGTGATGCTCCCCTCATCGGGATATATCAACCTCTTTGACATCAGACCTTACAGGAACGGGCTGCTTCTGAGACTGCCGAACGCGCTTCACGGCCACACTATCCCCAAGTACAGGGATGACGAAAAACTGTATGAGGCATACGCCGAGACCACGCGCATGCGCAAGCATACAGGCCTGAACTATCTGGCCGATCTGAACGAGCAGATAAGGGCCGGTAATGCCGATGATGTCATCAGAGCGAGCGAATGGCTGCAGACGAAACAGCTCGAGGAGATCGCCGCAAGGATAGTCGAAGAGGGCAGGCGGGTGGTGCTCATCGCAGGACCGTCATCCAGCGGCAAGACCACTACGGCAAAAAGGCTCTGCGCTGAGATCCTAAAACATACCGGAGAAGAGCCTCTGTATCTGGGTACGGACGACTATTTCGTTGAGCGCGAGGACAGCCCGATAGGGCCGGACGGGAAACCCGATTATGAGGGACTTGACTGTCTGGACATGGATCTTTTTAATGATCAGATGGAAGCTCTGCTCGACGGCCGCGAGGTCGATATGCCTGAGTTCGATTTCATAGAAGGCAAAAAGATCTTCGGAAAGCGGATAACGAAGCTCAGAAAGAACCAACTGCTCGTCATTGAGGGCATACACAGCCTGAATGATGTGCTGACTGAGAATATAGAAAGGAAGGACAAATTCAAGATATATATCAGTCCGCTGACACAGCTGGCGATCGACAGGCATAACAGGCTGTCCACAGCTGATGCGAGACTGCTTCGCCGCATGGTCAGGGACAATCAGTTCAGAGGGTCCGATGCCGAAAAGACCCTTGAATCGTGGCCGAAGGTCAGGGCCGGCGAAAGCGTTAATATATTCCCTTACAGTTCTTCGGCCGATGTGGTGTTCAATTCGAGCACGGTATACGAGACATGCCTGCTCAAGACTTACGCGGAACCTCTTGTCAGGGCCATTCCGGAGACCAGCGAACAGTATCCGGAAGCGCTCAGGATACTGGCTTTCATGAAATATTTCGAAAAGATAGAGAGTGCGGAGGCTGTTCCTGACAACTCCATACTGAGAGAATTCATCGGTCCGCGAAAGAAAGAGAAGTGAAAAAGATGAAAAACATATTTACTGACGAAAGAGAGATCAAGACAACAAAGCTGTATCACGCGCTAATAACATTCCTGGTGCTGGTCGTCGTCATGTCGGTGGGCATCAAGGTATTCGAGGTAGACCCTCACATCCCGATGTTCATCGGGGTCATCACGGCAGCGGTGATGGCGATGGTGCTCGGCTACAGATGGCCGGACATAGAAAAGATGATGGTGGACGGTATATCCAAGGCGATGCAGTCGATACTCATACTGGCGATAGTCGGAATGATGATAGGCACATGGCTTCTGTCAGGGACGATCCCGACGATGATCTATTACGGACTCAAGCTGCTGTCGCCTAAGATATTCCTGGTCGCCGCCGTCCTTATATGCTCTATAACGGCGCTGGCTACAGGCACCTCCTGGGGCACTATGGGCACCATGGGACTCGCTCTCATCGGCATAGGCGCAGGACTGGGCATGCCTGTCGGACCTACCGCGGGAGCGGTCATATGCGGAGCGTATTTCGGAGACAAAATGTCGCCGCTTTCAGATACGACTAACCTGGCACCGGCGATGGCCGGCACAGATGTCTTCACCCATGTGAAGTACATGCTGAAGTCGACGATCATCGCGTATGTGATAACGCTTGTGTTCTTCGGTGTATACGGCTTCATGCATGTGAGCGGAGGCAATGTGGACACGTCGCAGGCGACAGTGCTTATGGATGGTCTCAGGGACAACTTCAATATCAGTCCGCTGCTCCTTCTGCCGCCTCTGGTGGTCATACTGTCGATAGCTCTCAAAGTGCCGGCGATACCGGGAATAACGCTGGGGATGATAACGGCTGCGGTCATGGCTCCGATATTCCAGACCGGAGTCACACTCGGAGACATTCTCGATGTCGCAAGGAACGGTTTTGTGTGTGAGAGCGATATAGAGTCGCTCAACGACCTGCTTTCGACCGGAGGACTCATGAATATGTCAAGTTCCATACTCATGACAGTCATAGCGATGATGTTCGGAGGCATCATGGAGGGCACGGGACAGCTCTCAGTAATAATCGAAGCTATAACGAAGCACATAAAAGGGGATGCCGGGCTCATCGGCGCTACGGAGGCGACATGCATACTGTCGAATATCGTGATGCCTGAGCAGTATATCTCCATACTCGTGCCGGGCAGGATGTTTGCCCCTGCGTACAGAAAGGCCGGACTTCATCCGAAGTGCCTTTCGAATGCGCTCGAGTCATCGGGAACCGTAACCTCGTGCCTCGTGCCGTGGAACACCTGCGGCATGTTCATAGCGGCCACTCTTGGAGTCACCACTTCGGTATACGCTCCGTGGGCGGTATTCAACTACCTGATGCCTGTGATATGCTTCGTGCTCGCGTTCTTCGGAGTTACCGCAACAAAGATGACTCCGGAAGAGCAGGCCAAAGCTGATGCGGGCGAGCTTGTCTAGATCATCCTGTTCGAAAGGCGGCATATAACAGATATGGAAAAAAAGATAATCACTGTTTCGGACATCGCGTCGGCTCTTGACGCCGCAGGGATGCTCAGACATACGGAGCACGCTGCGGAATGCGGCGCTGTCGTGACGGGCGTTACTTATGACTCAAAGCAGGCATGCGAAGGAACGGCTTTTGTGTGCAAGGGAGCGCACTTCAGAAAGAAGTACCTGAAAGATGCCATAGACGCGGGAGCTTCATGTTATATAAGCGAGGACGACTACAGCCTCGGATCGGAAGCCTGTCCTGAGATCCTCGTCACTGATATCAGGGTTGCGATGCCGGTCATCGCAGAAGCCTTCTACGGCAGGCTTTCAGATAAACTGGAGATGATCGGGATCACGGGCACAAAGGGCAAGTCGACAACGACTTATTATATGAGGTACATTCTGGATGACTGGCTCGGATCCGTGGGAAAGGGCAGGAGCGCGGTGTGCAGCGGCATCTATAACTACGATGGAGTGATAGACGAGGAATCCCACCTTACCACACCGGAAATACTCGAACTGTACACGCACATGGACAACTCCCTGCGAAGCGGTATACATTACCTCAGCATGGAGGTGTCCAGCCAGGGACTCAAATATAACAGGCTTGACGGCATCACTTTTGCTGCAGGCGCATTCCTGAATATTGGACGCGACCACATAAGCCCTATAGAACACCCGGATCCGGAGGATTACCTCAGGTCGAAGCTCTCCCTGTTTTCACACTGCAGAAAAGCCTGCTACAATCTGGACTGCAAGAGACAGGAAGACATCAGAAAGGCATCCAGGCACTGCCCATACGTGATCACTTTCAGCCGCAAGGATCCGTCTGCCAACGTATACGGATACGACGTAAGATCTGAAAACGGCAGGGTAAGTCTCCGCATGCGCATAAAGGATGTCGAGGGATATCCCGATACAGATGAAGAGGTCGTGCTCGGGACCTTCGGAACTATAAACGTCGAGAACGCTCTTGCGGCGGCTTCTCTTTCGGCTTTGATCGGAGTGCCTTTTGCCAATGTGCGGGGAGGTCTTGCAAAGAGCAATTCGCCTGGACGCATGGAGGTGTTCAGAAGCGATGACGGAAAACGCATCGCCATCGTGGACTATGCTCACAACAAGCTGAGCTATGAGAAGTTCTTCGCGACCATAGGTGAGGAGTTCCCGGGAAAGAAGATGATCATAGTATTCGGCTGCCCGGGAGGCAAGGCATATGCAAGGCGCGAAGAGCTCGGTACCATTGCCGGTAAAAACTGCTGTTATTCCATAATCACCGAAGAGGACTACGGTGAAGAGGACGTGAACAAGATATGCGAAGAGATAGCAGTGCACGTCGAGGCGGCAGGAGGAAGCTACGAGATAATAACCGACAGGGTCGAGGCCATAAAAAAAGCCATAAGCCTCATGGATGACGACACCATACTCTTCCTTCCGGGCAAGGGACGCGAGACCAGAGAGAAGAGGGGCATCCAGTACATCGATACTCCGTCCGATGCGGATGTTGTGATGGAATACATGAAATGACACGGAGGATAAAATGAAGAAACTGATTAAAGACAGAAAAGGCGCTGCAACGATAACGATCATTCTGGTGGCGGCGCTGGTGGTGATACTGTTCGTGATCGGACTTTACATCAAGCTCAACTGGAGGACCTTCAAGGCGGAGGCGAGCTTCGGCTTTGCCATCGCGATGCTGATAGTGTTCATTATCGCTGCGATCTACATACTGATAAGACTCAGCCTCAGAAGATCCAGAAAAGAAAAGGAAAAGGCAAAACTCGAAAAAGAGAAGGCTGAACTCGAAGCGGAACAGGCTAAGCTCGAGAATACTCAGCCTGAAAGCGCAGATAAAGCAGATAAAAAGGAAGAATGATGAAAAACGTACTCATCATTGGAGGGTCAAGAGGCATAGGCGCCGAGACCGTCAGACAGTTTGCCGGGGCAGGGGACCGGGTGGTGTTCACCTTTCTGAGATCAGAGCTCGCAGCAGAAGCTCTGAGACAGGAGACCGGCGCGGCTCCTCTCAGATGCGATGTCAGTCACAGCGATTCGGTAAAGATAGCTGTAGACAAGGCGGTCAGCATACTCGGCCATATCGATGTTCTGGTGTGCAACGCTGCGATAGCTGATTACGGTCTTATCACGGACATCAGCGAGAGCAGGTGGGAAGAAGTGATAGACACGGATCTGAACGGAGTGTTCTACTGTGTGAAGAATGTGCTTCCTTCCATGATCAGCCGCAAAAGCGGATGCATCATCACGATCGGCTCGATGTGGGGACAGACGGGCGCCTCGTGTGAAGCGGCATATTCGGCAGCCAAGGCCGGTGTGATCGGTTTGACAAAAGCTCTGGCAAAGGAAGTCGGACCTTCAGGCATCAGGGTGAACTGCGTATCTCCGGGAATGATCGACACGGATATGAACAGCGCAGTGAGCGAAGAGGCCAAAGAGGCTATTGCAGATGAAACTCCTCTCTGCAGGGCCGGAAGGCCGGAAGAAGTCGCTTCTGTCATCAGGTATCTGGCATCCGGTGATGCATGCTTTGTGACGGGTCAGGTGATCGGCGTGAACGGAGGCCTTGTGATATGAAATAGCATAAAAACGGCTTTATACATATAGTGTAAAGTAAACTTTACAGACGCAATATATTGTGTCTGTTTTTATTTTGCGCCCCAAATCAGCTTTGTAAAGCACCCTTTACATTAAAAAGTGGGGAAATATAATCAAAAACAAGGTGTTTTTATTTGAATGGTGGGGAATTGTGGGGTATCATTGTGTTACCAACCTTATCATATGTTAAGCAGAAAAATGGCTGAAAGCCGCTGATTTCAAGGCAAAGATGTTTCACGGCACCTACCGCAACTCAATAGACAGCAAGAACCGGATGATCATCCCTTCAAAGTTCAGGGATCAGCTGGGCGGAAGGTGCATGCTCACTAAAGGTTTCGACGAATGCCTCTACATCTACACGATGGATGCGTATGAGGAGATGGCAGACAGGATATCAAAGCTGCCGCAGTCGGATGCGGATTTCCGTGAGTTTATCAGGGACTTCTTCGGTAATTCCGAGATATGCGACCTCGACTCGCAGGGAAGGATACTCATACCGCCGCATCTGAGGGCATACGCTCACATCAGCAAGGACCTGATCACGATGGGTGCAATGGACAAAGTCGAGATCTGGAGCGCTGAAGAGAGAGAAGACGCCGATACGGCGAAGATGATGAAAGACAAGTCGTTCACTGACAAGCTCAGGGAATTCGGTATATAGGTGGAGCCATGGAATTCGGACATGTACCCGTACTGTTTGACGAAGTGATGGAAGCCCTTGCCGTAAAGCCGGACGGCACATACGTGGACGGCACAACGGGCGGAGGCGGCCATTCATCGGGCATATGCGAAAGACTTTCCGCGAAAGGTCATCTGGTAGCGGTCGATAGGGACACTGAGGCTCTGGCTGCTGCAGAAAAAAGGCTTGAGCCGTATGGGTGCCGCAAGACCTTCGTTCATGCAAACTACAGCGATATCGCAGCGATAGAGGCTGCAGCGGGGGGCAAAGTCCAGGGCATACTGCTGGATCTGGGAGTCAGCTCCTATCAGCTGGACAATCCCGAAAGAGGCTTCTCGTACATGAATGACGCTCCTCTGGATATGAGGATGGATGCATCGGACAGGCTGACCGCCTATGAAGTCGTCAACGGCTACAGCGAGGAAGATCTCGCAAGAATAATAAAGGACTACGGAGAAGAACGCTGGGCCCGCAGGATAGCGGAATTCATCGTCAGGGAAAGAAAGTCCGCACCGGTAAGATCAACGGACAGGCTGACAGAGATCATCAAAGCGGCTATTCCCGCAAAGGCCAGGCGCACAGGACCTCATCCGGCGAAAAGGACTTTCCAGGCTATAAGGATAGAAGTCAATGATGAACTCGGCCATTTGAGAGAAGCGGTAGAGAAACTGCCGGACCTTCTCGAAAGCGGCGGGAGGATAGCGATAATCACATTCCACTCTCTCGAAGACAGGATAGTCAAAACGGAATTCGAAAGAAGACTGGATCCGTGTACATGTCCGAAGGAATTTCCGGTATGCGTATGCGGGAAGAAAGCAGACGTAAAGAGAGTAACAAAAAAACCGGTCGTTCCGACAGAAACGGAGACCGCAGAAAACCCGCGGGCAAGGAGCGCCAAGCTGAGGGTACTCGAAAAACTGTAACACACTTCATATTTTTCAGGGGATGCAAAGATGTCAAGGGAAGAAAGGATCATATTCGACAGAATACGCGCTGACAGGATAAGGGCGGACAGGAAAAGCCTGATCAAGTTTCTTGCAGTAGTCATGCTGGGAGTGTTCGTGCTGATAGGAATGAGATCCTACGGAGCGATCATCCAGCACGAGAACAACGTTCTCGCAGAGGAGAATGCATACATCCAGGCGGAGATCGATTCCCTGAACAGTCAGATAGTCGAGGAGACAAAGGTCACCAAGATCGAGAGAATGGCGACAGAGGACTTCGGGATGGTATATCCGACTCCTGAAAACTGCATCAGGCTCGGGGACGGTGACGACAGTGACGGCGACAAGGGACTTGCGGACGCCATAAGGACCGAAGCATACAAATAGTAGGACAGCCAAGCGAAAACAGGCCACTGACCCGGAAACGGCTCGGTGGCATTTTTTTCCGGAAGAAATGTATCTGACTAAATACTGTAGCGCACTTTAAAACAGGCTACAAGATGTAGTATAATGTATCCGTATGTGTATGCCCTGACGGGAGAAAGATGAAGGCGGACAAGAAAAGAGAAAAACTGAAAAAGAAGAGTCAGGCCAAAAGGAACGCCGAAGCTGAACGCATCAGAAAAAAGGAAGAAGCTGAGACGAAAAAAGCCGCTGCGAAAGAATCCGGAAACGGGCGCAGCGGAGCAAAAAGGGACAAAAAGACAGAAAAGAAACGGGCTCAGCTCTACGAAAAAACCAATGCAGACCGCGTTACCATAAAGAACCGCAGAAGACTTGCGGCGGGTTTTGCTTTTATTCTTATCTGTATGAGCGCTCTTATACTGCGCATGGGATACTGGCAGATATACAGGGCCGACGAGCTCGCGACCATGGCCGCCGAGATGCAGAAGGTCGATACTGAGATAGATCCGGTCAGGGGTGCTATATATGATACGCAGATGACGACGCTTGCCGAGACGGTAACAGAGTATGAGCTCTATGCCTACACACAGTATCTGTACAAAGATGAGAGTATCAGCGTCACTGACAAGGGCAGGACGCTCACGAAACTCTCCAGGATCACAGGCAAAGACAGAGAAGAGATAAGAAAGCTTCTTGAGGGAGAAGAGAACCTCGTCCTTCTGGCCGAGGGGCTGACGAAGGAGCAGGTCGAACAGGCCGAGAAGGCATTCGGAAGCAATGTCACCGTCAAGACAAAGGCTGCGCGCTACTATCCGAACGGCGCTTTTGCCGCCCAGATACTCGGAGGCGTAAACGCCGATAACGCCGGGCGCTCAGGCCTGGAGTATGAATACAATTCGACACTTGCCGGAGTCAAGGGCAGGACCGTAAGGATCACCGACAGCAACGGAGACACGCTCTCCAACAGCAAGACCCGGTACTACAAGCCGCAGAACGGCAACAGCGTGGTGACGACCATCGATTCGGTCATACAGCACTTCGTCGAGGACGCGCTCGAGACAGGCATGGATGATACCGGAGCGGATGCCATAACCTGCATAGTGATGAACCCAAGGACGGGCGACATACTTGCCATGGCGACATCACCTGAATACGACCCTAACAATTCATCCGAACCATCCGATCCTGCCGAAAAGGAAAAATTCGACAAGATGACTCCGGAGGAACAGACAGACTATCTGAGCAGGATGTGGACTATCACAGCAGTGAGCGATATATATGAGCCGGGATCTACTTTCAAACTGATATCGGCGGCATCCGCCCTCGAATCCGGAAGCGCTGATGATGATTCCAGGTATTACTGCGACGGAAGTATTTACGTAGACGGATGGACACTGCACTGCCTCGGCTCCCACGGCTGGCAGAACCTCAAGACTGCGGTCGGGCATTCATGCAATCCTGCTCTTGCCCAGGTTGCCCTCGATATGGGAGGCCCGACTTTCTACAACTACATAGATCTCTTCGGCCTGAACGACCAGACAGGCGTTGACCTGCCGGGCGAGGGATATTCCATCGTAAAGGACCCTGAGACCATGTCTGATGTAGATCTTGCAACTACGGGATACGGGCATGGCATAGCGATCACACCGCTGCAGCTGCTGTGCGCAGTCAACTGCTTCGGCAACGGCGGAGTGCTGATGAAACCTAAGGTCGTAAAGAAGATCATAGACGAGGACGGCAATACCGTAAAGGAGATGGAGGACGTAAAGGTCAGGCAGGTCGTGTCGGAAGGGACCGCTGACAAACTGTGTGACATAATGGAGTACTATGTTTCCGATGAAGATGCCGGCGGTACGACGGCTTATGTGCCGGGCTACAGGGTCGGAGGCAAGACCGGTACGGCCAACCGAGTATCCGGCAGGACATACAGCGATGCTACCAATGCGTCCTTCGTGGCGATGGCGCCGATGGATGATCCGCAGATATCCATGATCGTCATCGTCTACAGACCGACGAAGCGCCAGTACGGCGCATATGCCGCCGGCCCTATAATCAAGGAGATCATGGAGAAATCCCTCAAGTACCTCGGGGTGGATCCGATATATACAAAGAGCGAAGAGGAAGCAACTAAAGAAAAGCAGGTCAGTGTGCCTGATGTAACAGGGATGGACAGCTCCGATGCCGAGAGAAACATCAGATACAACGGGCTCAAGTGCACTGTAATGCCTGAAAGCTCGGAAGGACAGTCATTCGTGGTGGTCGATCAGTATCCGAAAGCAGGCGCGATGGTGGACGAGGACTCGACAGTATACATTTACAGCGAATAAGAGAACACACTATCCGGGAGAGAAGACAGATTATGATAAAAGGACACGGAGCAGCAGCATACGCATTCATAGCAGCGGCAGCGTTTGCCGTATCCATGCTGGCAACCGGCAGGATGATACCTCTGCTCAGAAAAAAACAATTCGGACAGTTCATAAGAGAAGAAGGCCCTGAAGCCCACCTGAGCAAGGCGGGAACCCCTACCATGGGAGGCCTCGCCTGGATAACCGGCGTCACCGTCGCGATGGTGATAAGCATGTTCATGCCGGGCAGCGAGACTGTCCCGAAGATCGCTATACTTCTGAGCATGTATGCGTTCGGCGCGATAGGATTCATAGACGATTACAACAAGATAGCAAAAAAGCAGAACGAAGGACTTACACCTAAGCAGAAGCTGCTGCTGCAGGTGCTGTTCGGAGTTGCTCTTGCGGTGTTCATGATGATCAAGGAGGGCACAACGGTGCTCATTCCGTTCTCCCGCGTCACGGTCGATATGGGGTGGATGTACATACCTTTCATCGTGTTCATCGAAGTGGCGATGGCAAACGCCGTCAACCTCACAGACGGACTTGACGGGCTTTCATCGAGCACTTCGGCGATAGTCGCATGCACCTTTGCCATCATTGGAATGACGGTCGGCACCGGCAACGAAGCTATGGCTGTTGCGGGCCAGGCCGTATTCGGAGCTCTACTGGGATTCCTGCTTTACAACCATTATCCGGCGCAGATCTTCATGGGAGACACGGGATCGATGGCTCTCGGCGGCGTACTGTCCGCGATGGCTATCGTAGGACATATGGAATGGCTGCTTCCGATCGCCGGAATGATATACGTGATAGAGACTCTTTCAGTTATCATCCAGGTCACATACTTTAAAAAAACCGGCGGAAAGAGAGTTTTCAGGATGGCGCCTATACACCATCACTTCGAACTCGGCGGATGGCACGAGACAAAGGTGGTCAGAGTATTCTGCCTGTTTACCCTTGTGTGCTGCGTGATCGCCGTCCTGTCAGTTATATAGAAGGGAATCATTGATATGAAAAGAGGAGAAGATTACAGAAAAAAGCTTAAGGGGAAGAACGTTCTCGTTGTAGGTCTCGGCAAATCAGGAAAAGCCGCGGTGACTGTGCTGTGTGAATGCGGCGCGAAAGTCAGCGTACAGGATTCGTCTACGGCCGACAGGCTGGACACGCAGTTTCTCCGTCATATGCAGAACAACAAGATAAAGGCGTGGCTCGGCACAGAGCCTTCTGATATGAGCGCGTACGATCTGATCGTAATGAGCCCGGGAGTTCCGGTAAATCTCGGATTCATTCAGAAAGCCCGTGAAAACGGGACGGAGATCATAGGAGAACTCGAGCTTGCGTACAGGACCGGGGAGGGCAGCTTTATAGCCATTACGGGAACGAACGGCAAGACGACTACTACTACGCTGGTAGGCGAGATATTCGAGGCTTCAGGCAGAAAAACATCAGTTGTGGGAAATATCGGGAACCCGGTAGTGACAGCTTCGGCGGGTACAGCTCCTGATGACTGGCTGATAACGGAGGTGTCATCGTTCCAGCTCGAGACGACTGCGGACTTCAGACCTGTGGTATCGGCCATTCTCAATCTCACGCCAGACCATCTGAACAGGCACGGCACGATGGAAAACTACGGCCTTACCAAGGCCAGGATCGCCGAAAACCAGTGCCCTGAAGACTGGCTGGTCATAAATATGGACGATCCGAAAGCCTACGAACTCAGAAAACACACTGCGGCAAAGATCGTCCCGTTCAGCATGAAGACCGAGCCTGAATACGGAGCTTTCCTCGACGGCACCAGTATCGTGATAAAGGATACCGCGGGCGGAAGGCACGTCGTGTGCGACAGGTCGGATGTCAGGATAATAGGCGACCACAATATCGAGAACATTCTCGCGGCAGCAGCCGTATGCTTCTTTGCGGGTATAAGCAGCGATGTCATCTCTGAGACCGTAAAGACCTTCGGCGGAGTCGAGCACAGGATAGAATTCTGCGGCACGATCGACGGGGTCGACTATTACAACGACTCAAAGGGCACAAATGTCGACGCTGCTGTCATCGCATTAAAGGCCCTCGGCGACAGGATCATCCTGATAGCCGGAGGCGACGGCAAGGGACAGGATTTCACTGAGCTTGCCGGACATTTTAAAGGTGCTGTAAAAGAGCTGATACTGCTCGGAAGGGATGCCGGCATCATAGAGGAATCAGCCCGGGCTCAAGGCTATACAAATATACACAGATGCAAAGATATGCCTGAATGCGTGAGAAAGGCCGCCGAACTTGCAGGACACGGAGACAGGGTGCTGCTGTCGCCTGCGTGCGCAAGCTGGGACATGTACGATAATTTTGAACAGAGAGGCAAACACTTCAAGGAATGTCTGAAAGAGATGCTGAGGTAAAAAAGAAAAAGGTCAGCAGGTCTGAAAAGGCCGCGATGAGAAAGGCCATCAGGCGCGAGAGGAGAGGAAGACGCAGCAAAGAGATCGCTGACGAAGCCAGATCCTTCGGGACAGGACTCAGCCGTGTGATAGGCGGCTACGATTTTGTCGTGGTCGTGATGGTCGTGCTTTTCTCGTTCTTCGGAGTCGCGATGGTATTCAGCGCGGGCTACTACCAGACTATCAACACCTCGGACCCTGATCCTACCTATTATCTTTTCAGACAGCTGTTCTTCGTGCTGACAGGATTCCTGATCCTGCTCATCACAGCCAACATCGACTACCACATATACTCGAAACTTGCCGATGTAATCATGCTGGCCAGTCTTGGACTGCTGGTGCTGGTAATGCTCATAGGAAGCTCGGTAAACAACGCCCAGAGATGGATATCCATCTTCGGAGTAAGGATCACTCCGAGTGAATTCTCGAAGGTGGCTATGATCATTTTCACTTCGGTATTCCTGGCAAAGGATCCTGACAATATAAGGACGTTCAAAGGGCTTTTCATACTTTTTACCGTTATGCTCGCCCACTTCTTCCTTATCGTCAGACAGCCGAATCTGTCTACGGCCATCGTTATCGTGTTCATCATGGGTGCCATTATGCTGGTGGCAGGACTCAACCTGCTTTTCCTCGCGGTGCCGGCGGCGGCCGGAGTAGCCGGATATTTCTATATCATCACAGCCAAAACGCCGTACCACTGGTACAGGAGGATAACGAGTTTTACGGACCCGTTCGCCGACAGACAGGGCGACGGCTATCAGGTATCGCAGGGACTCATAGCTCTCGGAAACGGCGGCCTCAAGGGACTTGGATTCGGACGCAGCGTAGCAAAGAATCTGTATCTGCCTGAACCTCAGAATGACTTCATTCTTGCCGTGCTCGGAGAGGAGCTGGGCTTCATAGGATTCCTGTTCCTGATGCTCGCATACATAATACTCATCACCAGGCTGATCATGATAGCGCTTAAAGCCCGCGACAGACTCGGATTCTACCTGGCGACCGGAGTTGCGGTAATGCTGGGACTTCAGGTGATAATAAACG
Source organism: Mogibacterium sp. (assembly GCA_017434585.1). Classification (GTDB taxonomy): domain Bacteria; phylum Bacillota; class Clostridia; order Peptostreptococcales; family Anaerovoracaceae; genus Crickella. Next base: position 17,929 of record JAFRFA010000164.1, read on the forward strand.
TTGCAGTCGTAACATCCTCGATGCCTGCCACAGGTATCACGCTGCCGTTCATAAGCTACGGAGGAACTTCCATCTGGTCGTTCATGATAGCCATCGGGATAGCCCTTAACATATCGAAAGGGAAACGTAAGGCGGTGAAGAGATGAGGATAGTTCTGACAGGAGGATGCACGGGAGGCCATATATATCCCGCTCTCGCCATCGGAGACAAGTTCAGGGAAGAAGATCCGGACTGCGAGATTATCTACATAGCCTGCGGAGAGCCTCTTGAGAGGGAGATAATCCCTGCCCACGGATACAGGCTTTACGAAGTAGAGGCAACAGGACTCGACAGGAGTGATCCTGTAAAGTTTTACAATACTGTGAAAAGGACAATGAAGGGCAGGGACGAGTCTCTGAGGATACTCAGGGAATTCAGGCCCGACGCCGTCATAAGCACAGGCAGCTTCGTCAGTGTACCCGTGGTGCTTGCCGCAAAAAAGCTCAAAGTTCCGGTATACATACACGAACAGAACGGATATCCGGGAGTGTCGAACAAGCTTGCGGCAAGATTTGCCAGAAACGTATTCCTCGGATTCGAATCGGCACGCCGTCATTTCGGCTCGAAAAACAATATAGTCTACAGCGGCAATCCAGTAAGAGCCGAATTCTGCGGAAGGGACAGGGACGCCGACAGAGATGCGCTGGGGATATTCCAGAACGACCTTGTGATCATGGTCTTCGGAGGCAGCCTCGGTTCTGCCACGACCAATGCCATAGGCGAGGCGGTAGCCAGAAAGTACGCAGACAAGGAAGGCTATACAGTCATCTGGGGCACCGGAAACGAATATTACGACGAGATCAGCGAGAGGCTCGAAGAAGAAGGCTTTGCTCCCGACAACGTAAGGATCAGCGCATATATCAGCGATATGCCTCAGACCATTTCTGCCTCGGACATCGTCATAAGCAGGAGCGGAGCGCTTTCGACGGCCGAGACCACCATGGTCGGAAGAGCTGCTATATTCATCCCTTCTCCGAACGTTACCGCAGACCATCAGTATTACAACGCCAAGGCCGTTGAGGATGCGGGAGGAGCTTTGATAATCAGAGAAGGCGTGGATACCGCAGATAAGGTGCTCGATGCCCTTGCCGACCTTGACAACAACCGCGACAGGATAAAGGCGATGGCCGAAGCGAGCCGGAGCATAGCGCCGGTGCATGCGACCGATATAATATACAGGACCGTATGCGGTATTGAACCGCCGTCAGAGACGGAAGAGGAGGAGGGCACGGATGAAACAGGCGGTGTGCAGCAGACCCCCTCGCTGACCGAGGAAGAACTTGCGCAGACTCTGTACGGACTTCCTCCAGAGCACGAGGAACTCGGCGAACTCAAGGACAGGATAGCCGCCAGGAGACAGGAAAAAGACAGAAAGAGAAAGAGCTTCCGTACAAAATTCTACGTTGTGACCATAACTCTGCTGGTATCGATAGCCGCAGCGCTTTTATCCCTCTCTCCGGTGTTCACTGTGGATTCGATAGAGGTGCGCGGGAATTCGCATTATACGACCGAAGAAATCATAAACATGGCGCACGCCGTACCGGGAAAGAACATAATCTACAACGCCAACAAGGAAGAGATAACTTCCTATCTCGAACAGAATCCGTATATAAAAAGCGCAAGGGTCTCGCGCAGACTGCCGTCGACCCTTGTCATAAAAGTCCGGGAGAGACAGGAGAAATTCGCGTTCAGATATGACGATGATTACCTCATAATGGATGAGGACGGGATACTGCTCAAGAAGACCAGAAACAAACCTAATCAGACCATGGTCGAGGGCAATGTGGTCAACCGCATAAAGCTCGGTGAGCCGCTCGGCACAGAGGACGAGAGGCTGTTCAGGGAGACCGTCGATCTGATAAAGGCAACATCGAAGGCCGATCTGTATTTTGTAAGGATAGACATGTCCTCGCGCAACAAGGTGAGGGCATACATATATGATACGCTGCTCGTCAGGACGGACTATGACAGCCTGATGACGAATCTCAAAAACGGAAGGCTGCATCAGATCGTCGAAAAGCTCTTTGATGACGGGATCAGAAGAGGGACCATCACATTCAACGAAGACGGATCTGCCTCGTTCATGCCGATCATCTGACAGAGCGTGATGCGTATGGTTTACAAGTAATTGTGCTATGTAAAGCAAATTACCCCTAAATATTGTGGTCTTTTACAGAAAAACGGGTGCACAAGGGGGAATTGTGTGTTAATATAACTATATATATTTATGTGTTTATATTTGAGGAGGACTAATTTATGGAATTTGTTTCCGACTTTGTATCTGTGCAGGAGAACGCCGCGATCATCAAAGTCATCGGTGTAGGCGGCGGCGGATGCAATGCTATCAACAGGATGGTAGACACCGGGCTCCAGGGTGTCACATTCATCGGAGTCAATACAGACAGACAGGCACTTGCAAAATGCAAGGCTGAGATCAAGATCCAGCTCGGAGAGAAGGTTGCCGGAGGAAGGGGAGCCGGAGCCAACCCAGAGATCGGACAGAAGGCGGCCGAGGAATCCATTGACGAGATCATTTCCCATATACAGGATGCGGATATGGTATTCATCACTGCCGGAATGGGAGGCGGTACCGGAACAGGAGCCGCTCCGATCATCGCAAAGGCATCGATGGACTGCGGCGCACTTACTGTTGCTGTCGTCACAAAGCCGTTCACTTTCGAAGGCAAAAAGCGCTGGAACAGAGCGGCAAAGGGAATACAGTATCTCAGCAATTTCGTCGACTCACTGGTCGTCATACCTAACGACAGGCTCATAGACACGAGTGAAAAGAACACTTCGATGCTCGAAGCCTTCGCGATGGCCGATGACGTCCTAAGACAGGGCGTACAGGGCATCTCCGATCTGATCAGCGAGTACGGACTGGTAAACGTAGACTTCGCAGATGTAAGGACAGTCATGGAGGGCCGCGGAGTGGCTCACATGGGTGTCGGCATAGGCGAGGGCGAAGACAGGATCGAACAGGCTATACAGAATGCCATCAACAGCCCGCTGCTTGAGACATCGATCGCGGGCGCCAAGTCCATACTGCTCTATGTTACGGGCGGATATGACATGGGAATGCTCGACATCAACACGATCGCCGACAGAGTACAGGGCGAAGCTGATGCCGATGCCAACATAATCTTCGGTGCCACGATCAGCGAAGAGATGAAAGACAGGATATCCGTCACCATCATCGCTACAGACTTCGGCGGACGTACCGAGGGCATGTCGGGCGTGATACTCAATCCGCCTGAAAGGGATACTCTCGCTACTGCAAAGAGGATAACCGTAGACGGTCTTGAGGCTGTAGAGGTCGATCTCGATCAGCTGCTCGACAAGGATGACAAGGGAAGCCAGGCTGAGCCTGATGCGTTTGATATCCCTGAATTCCTTAAGTAGAAAGCCTCAGAGCTTCCGATATTTGACCATATGCTTGTACAGATAACATCAGCGGGCAACAGCAGGACAAAGCTCGTCAGAAAGCTGCAGACCAAAAAGGGGCGCATCGAAGAAGGTCGCTTTGTCGCCGAAGGCAGGAATCTCATAACCGAGATACTCGAAAGAGGACTCGATGTGGATTTCATAATGGTGCCCGCAAGTCTGCTCAGCGAGAGCCTGAGCGGGACGGCAGACCTGATAGCGTCATGCATCGATTCGCCGGACATCACGCTTTGCGCTGTCTCAGACCGCGAGTTCGAGAAGCTGACCGATGCCTGCGAGGGCGTCGGCATGCTGGCGGTGGTCAGAATGAAGGAATGCGGACCTGAGACCGTAAGAGACCTGCCTCCGGATGCCAACATACTGATACTTGACCGTATACAGGATCCCGGAAATCTCGGCACGATCGTGCGTACGGCGGCTGCCGCCGGATACGGAGCGGTGCTCGCGATGAGCGGAACTGCGGATCTATGGTCGCCGAAAGTCCTCAGATCCACGGCCGGCATGGTGTTCGCCATACCGTTCATAGCTGTGAAGGATCATGAAGAACTCAGGAAACTGACCGCAGGCAGGAGGCTTGTTGTCACCTCGGTAGAGGGCGGCAGACCTTATTACGAAGAAAACCTCAGGGAAGGCATAGCTCTGGTGATCGGCAACGAGAGATGGGGCGTATCTCCTGAGATCATGGAAATGGCTGATGTGAGGGTGACTCTTCCGATGAAGGGCGGAGTCGAATCCCTTAATGCCGCAATGGCGGCGGCTATACTCATGTACGAGTCAGTCAGACTGTAAACGATAAAAAAATTTGATGTGAGGTAAGACATGGAAAAGAACAGAGCCGATGTAATGATCTGCGGATCCAATTATGTGCTTTCGAGCGACAAGAGCGAAGAGCGCATCAAGGAGATCGCAAAGATGGTCGACGAAGAAATCAGGAGCACCAGCAGAGCTCTGAATGTCAATCCTAATTTCAAGTCGGCGGTTCTCGCGGCGCTCAATATCGCGGAGAAGCTCATGGACAACACGGACATGACGCTCAAACTCCAGACAGAGAACTATCAGCTCGATAACGATGTGAAGCACTACATCGCGATGTGGGAGCAGACAAAGAAACAGGTCACCGATCTTAAGGAAAAAATGTCCACAGAGGTCGACAGACAATCGCAGAGCTCTGAAGATTACAGAAAGCTTCAGGAAAAACTGGTCGAGATGGAGAACGCATACTTTGATCTGCAGATGGAGAACGTAAATCTCAAAAACGAGATCAAGTCCATAAAAAGACTGAGCACTGAAGATGAACTCTAAAATACTGACACTCCTTGAATTCAACAAAATAACAGACCTGCTGTCGCAGCAGGCGGGCTCGGCTCTCACAAAAGAACGCATTTCGAAGCTCGCTCCGATGACAAATATGCGCATGACGCAGGACGCATTGACGGAAACTACTGAAGCGGTTTCCGTTATTCTGTATAAGGGGAATATCCCTGTCGGAGAGACGGGCGACATAAACCCGGTCACAGGAATGGCGGCAAAGGGCAGGATACTCAGCATGAGAGAGCTTCTGCAGGTCAGGAGCGCTCTTAATGCGGCCCGAACCGTAAAAAGATTTCTGTCGGAAGAGATGCCCGAAGGCCTTAAGATCATACCTGAGATAGCCGGCCTGCTAGAGCCGGTGCCTAAGCTCGAGCAGGATATTTCTGATGCCGTGATAAGCGAAGACGAGATGTCCGACAACGCTTCCCCTGAACTCAGGGCGATAAGGCGCGATATAAACAACAAGAACGCTCTTATCAAGTCGAGACTCCAGAAGATGATAAGCTCCGGCTCCGCCAAGTCACATCTGCAGGACGCAATAGTCACGATGCGAAACGGAAGATATGTCATACCAGTCAAGAAGGAGTATATCAACCTCTTCCCGGGGATGGTGCATGACCAGTCGTCTACAGGAGCGACACTCTTTGTTGAGCCGCAGGCAGTAGTTGATCTGAACAATGAGCTCAGGCAGCTTGAGCTCGACGAACAGGCCGAGATAACGAAGATACTCGAAGCCTTCAGCAGCAGGGTCGGGGAGCACGCGAAAGCCATCGAAAACAATCAGAAGCTGCTCACGGAACTCGATTTCATAGGAGCCAAGGGAAGGCTTTCCGTCATGATGGACGGAAGAGAGCCGCATCTGAACGAAGAAGGATACATAGACATAAGATCCGGAAGACATCCGCTTATACCGGACGATAAAGTTATACCGGTAAATGTTGAACTCGGTAAGGACTGGACGACGCTTCTGATAACCGGGCCTAATACCGGCGGCAAAACGGTCACTCTGAAGACAATAGGACTTTTATGCCTCATGACTCAGAGCGGACTTCACATACCGGCAGATGAGAACAGCAGCATGCCTGTGCTCAAAGAGATATTCGCAGATATAGGAGACGAACAGAGCATTGAGCAGAGCCTCAGCACATTCTCTTCTCATATGAAGAACATAATAGAGATATTCGGAAGCGCCGGTGAAGGCAGCCTTGTGCTTCTGGATGAGCTTGGCGCCGGCACAGATCCGCTCGAAGGAGCGGCTCTCGGCATAGCGGAGCTTGAGAGGCTCAAGGATGCGGGATGTCTCATAGCCGCGACGACACACTATACCGAACTCAAGAAGTATGCGCTTTCTACCCCCGGGGTCGAGAACGCGTCTATGGAGTTCGATGTCGAGACACTTTCACCTACATACAGACTCAGGGTCGGTCTGCCTGGCAAGTCTAACGCGTTTGAGATATCCGAAAAACTCGGCCTTAGCAGGGATATCATCATCAGAGCGTCTGAACTGCTCGGAGAAGAGCAGCTCGAATTCGAGCAGGCGGTGTCGAGAGTTGAGGCCGATCAGGCCGAAGCCGAGGCAGCGCTTGCCGAAGCCGGAAGAGAAAGAGAAGCTGCGCAGGAAGCCGTGAGCGAGGCCGAAAAAGAGCTTGCGGATGCAAAGGCCGAGGCAGCGAGGATAGTCGAGGAGGCAAGAAAGAAAGCCGGATCCATGCTGAGAGATGCTCAGGGCACTATTGACGATATAGCAGCGGAACTCAGGGATATACAGCACAGAAAAAAGGACGCGGGTTTCAATGAAGGCCATATAGCCGGCGGCGCAGCCGAGAGCAGAAAGAAGCTCAGACAGGCGGAGTCCGCCCTGAAACCTGATAAGGCTCCCAGACCGGAGACTGTCCAGACAGGCAAAACGCCGGATCCGTCGGATATCAAAGTGGGCATGAGGGTCAAATACACAAAATTCGATCAGACGGGCGATGTTGAGACCCTGCCTGACGCAAGGGGAAACCTCAGGATAAGACTCGGATCGATCAGGACAGACGTGAATATAAAGGACATCGTTATCGCAGAGTCCGAGCCTCAGGGCAATAAAAAAAAGAAAAAGGCAAAATACGGCAATATGTCGTTCGGAAAGTCGAAGACCATCAGACCCGAGATAAACCTCATAGGCAAGGACCTCGATGAGGCGACTGACCTGATGAACAAATACATCGACGATGCCTTTCTTGCGGGCCTCGTAACTGTGCATATCATACACGGAAGAGGAGAGGGAATACTCAGAAAAGGCCTGAGAGCCGAGCTCTCAAGAAACAAGCATGTAAAGTCGTACAAGTCGGCCCCTTACAACGACGGAGGCGAGGGCTGCACCATAGTCGAACTCAGAGGCCGCAAATAAACTGTATTATTGTTTAAAAAACGGTGTGCAATGATGAAAACACCGTTTTTTTGTGCTACAATAATTTGTCAAATTATGTTCATTTTCACGTATCAAAGAGAGATATTTACAGGTAATCATCAATGACGGATTTCAAGGAACTTATAGCAGAAGCGATATATGACGAGACGCTGGGACTGAGCACTGAAGAGATAAGGGACATGATCGAGATCCCTGCCGACGAGGCCATGGGAGACTATGCTTTCCCGTGCTTCAGACTTGCGAAGACTCTACGCAAGGCTCCTCAGATGATCGCGCAGGATGTGGCGGACAGAGTAAGAGAAGCAGAAGGCTTCGCAAAGGTAGAGAACGTGAACGCCTATGTCAACTTCTTCATTGACAGGGCCTATTTTGCGGGGCAGGTCGTAGATGAAGTGAACGGAAAAGGAGCGGAATACGGCAGGTCCGATATAGGTCAGGGACGCAAGGTCATTGTCGAATATTCTTCTCCTAACATCGCCAAGCCTTTCCACATAGGACATATCAGAAGCACAGTCATCGGAAACGCGCTGTACAAGCTTTATGACGCGGTCGGATACGATGTAACGAGGATAAACCACCTCGGAGATTACGGAACGCAGTTCGGTAAAATGATAGTCGCCTACAGAAAGTGGGGAAGCGAAGAAGAACTCGCAAATGACCCGATAAAGACTCTGCTGGCATACTATACGAAGTTCCACGATGAAGCAAAAAAGCATCCGGAACTCGAAGATGAGGCGAGGGAGACTTTCGTGAGACTCGAGGCCGGAGAACCTGAAGAGGTCGAACTCTGGAAGAAATTCAGAGAACTTTCGCTTGCCGAATTCAACAGGGTCTACGACATGCTCGGCATAGAGTTCGATTCATACGCCGGAGAGAGCTTCTATTCCGACAAGATGCCGAGATTCATCGATGAACTCAGAGACAAGGGCCTGCTTGTCGTATCCCAGGGAGCTCAGATCGTCGATCTTGAGCCGTATGATCTCGGGGCCGCCATGATCACCAAGTCGGACGGGTCCAGCCTCTATGTGACAAGAGACATAGCGGCCGCCGTATACCGCAAGGAGCACTACGATTTCTACAAGTGCATCTATGTGGTCGCTTCGCAGCAGAACCTTCACTTCAGGCAGTGGAAGAAGGTGCTCGAGCTCATGGGCTACGAGTGGGAAAAAGACTGCATACACGTTCCGTTCGGTCTGGTGAGCCTGGCTGACGGAGACGATATAAAGATGATGTCCACAAGAGAGGGCAGGGTCGTGTTCCTTGAGGACGTTCTGAACACAGCTGTGCAGAAGACGGCCGATATCATGCGCGAAAAAGAGGCTCAGGGCGTAGATATCGAAGAGGTATCGAAGGAAGTCGGCATCGGAGCCGTTATCTTCCAGGAACTCTCCAACAACAGGATCAAGGATTATGTATTCAACTGGGACAAGGTCCTGAATTTCGACGGAGAGACAGGCCCGTACGTGCAGTATACCCATGCGCGGGCTTCGAGCGTTCTCAGAAAGGCCGATGCCGAAGGGACAGATGTGAACAACCTGGGAGATATCGATCCTTCATATCTTGAAAGCGACAGCGCCTATGCTCTTGCAAAACTGATATACAGGGTGCCGGAGGTGGTCATCGAGGCTGCAGACAAATACGAGCCTTCGATACTTACAAGGCATCTCACAGACATAGCTCAGGCCTTCAACAAGTTCTATCATGACGAACATATCCTGGTAGATAACGGAGATGAGAGAAGAGCAAAGCTGGCGCTCGTGAAAGCGTCGAAGACTGTTATAGCGAATTGTCTGGGACTGCTGGGGATCAAAGCACCTGAAAGGATGTAAGGTTTTCTTCTGACTGATACGGCGCTGCCGTAATGATGAAGACCCTGATCTTTGGAGGCATGGCTCCTCCGATAGAAGATGAAAGGAACATACATGAAACTGTTATTAACTACTATAGAGTCCGATGAGGCACGTACCGATCTGGCGCTCAAATACCTGTACTGCGTACTCGCGGATTCTCCGATGGAGGTAAGACTCAGGAGCTTCGGAAGGAACGATCTTTATACCGATATTTTCGAAGAGATCGCCTCGGACCAGTACAATATCGTGTACTTCCACACAAACAGCTTCAATGAAGGCCAGCTCAGGCATGTAGCCGAGATGGTCAAAAAGGCGGTCCCGAGCATCGCGATCGTATTCGGAGGCACGGAAGTATCTTTTGAGACCCGCAGGTTCATGAAAGAGAATCTGTTTGTCGACTATGTAGTGAGAGGCGAAGGCGAAAGAGTGCTGTTCAGCTTCATAAAATCTCTTCTGAGCTACGAGTTCGACTATGAGAATATACCCGGACTCGCGTACAGGGACAACGATCAGGTCGTCGTCAATCCTTACGACGCGCCAGTCGACATGGAATCGCTCCCGTTCCCTTACGACAGGTTCGAGGTCGGAAAGGGAACCGTATACTACGAGACCATAAGGGGCACTTCCGACAGGACCGTCTACTCGCAGTATCTGCCTGATGCCAGGGTCAGAGGACTCGGCCTCGGCAGAGTATGCACCGAATTAAGGTACTTCCTCGCATGCGAGGTCGAAAGAGTCGTATTCCTCGACAGGTTTTTCAACTACAACAGCGAGAGGGCGTACAGGATACTCGAATACATCATCAATAACGACAACGGCATCACTACGTTCGAATTCTATGTGAACGGTGACGATCTCGACGAAGAGACCATGAGACTGCTTGCAGAAGCAAGGGACGGCCAGATAGTATTCAACATCGACATAGCCAGCACGAACGCAGAGGTCCTTGCGGCCATCGGCAGAGGCGAGAACATCTACCGTCTGATGTACAACACCACGAAGCTTCTTCAGACGGGGAATGTGCAGACTGAGATACATGTCAAGGCAGGACTCCCGCTTGAGACTGAGGCGATGTTCGCGCGCTCATTCAACAAGGCTTTCGGCATGGCTGAGGGCATGCCTGTCCACATAGAGCCTATCTACGTGAGCAAGGGCAGTGTGCTCAGACAGGAAGCGGAAAGATACGGCTATATCTACGCTTCCCATGCACCTTATGAAGTGATCGCGACAGGTCATCTGAGCGCTGCCGAGATGCTGAGACTCAGAGGAGTGGCAAAGACCGTGGAGAGCTATGTCGGGGACGGCGGATTCAAAAAATCGCTGCCAAGGATACTGAACGACACGGGACTCAAGCCTTACGAACTCTTCAGGGGACTCACATCGTACATAATGAGGAGCGATCTGAACGGCAGGCTGCATAAGAAAGAAAACCTTGCCCGCACGCTGTACAAGTACTGCTGCGGATTGTATGACGAGCTTGCAGACCCTGTAAAGCTCGATATCCTGAAGGATGTCATATACTCGGATCTTTCCGCTCTTGTATCTGAAGAAGCGATGAGAAAGTTCGATAAAAAGGGCTGGGACTGACACATTGGAAGAAAAAAACAAGGACAGGATCAGCGAATACCTCAGCCCGCGCATAAAAGACATGATGTTTGCCGAATTGTCGCAGGACTGGCTCGAAAGGACGGGTGCCTCCGGTATGCTAAGCGGAGTTCCTGTCCCTCTTGGCATTGATGCTTCAGAAAGCTCCGGCGAAATAGATGTAAGGAACATAGTACTCGACATGGCAAGGGTCGTCGGTGCGGATCCTCATTTCATCTATGCCGGAAGCTATACCGCTTTCATCAGACACGCCGCGGGTGGCGATGCGGTGCCTATGCTCGTGGCAGAAGGAGCGAGGTCCGCAGATTCAGGGGATCTCGAAGATGCCTGCATGCTCCTGAGGGCAGCTCTCAGGCTGGAACCTCAGTCCCGCGAGGCTCTGTATCTTTACGCAAGAGCCTGTAAGGAGATAAGCGATACAGATGCTGCGGCTTTTGGCGAAGGTGAGGGCGAAGGCGAGAGGATAGGCATGTTCAAGGCCGAATCCATGGAGACCTTCGAACTACTGACGATGATCCATCCGGATTTTGCAATGGGGTATTACTTCCTCGGCTATGCCTATCTCAACATGGGCCTTTACCTCAAGGCACAGCTGACCTGGAAGGACTTCATGAAGTATTCGTCCGGAACAGAAAAAGATGCTCATGAGATGGATGACGACATGCTCGCAGCTCTCAGAGAAGAGATCTCCGGGAGGCTCGAAGAACTTTCAGATCCCGTAAAGATAGAGCGCGGATGCAATATGATAATGAGCGGGGATTTTCAGGGAGGCAAAGAAGTGCTCGATTCCTACCGCGAGAGCAGCTACTCGGACTGGTGGCCTCTGTGGTATTACCTCGGTACGGCGGAATCTGCCCTCGGACATGCTGAAAAGGCTGCCGAATGCTATAAGACGGTGCTTAAGCTGTCTCCGCGCAACACCGATGCCATGGAGGAACTCGCAGTCATATACGCCATGTCGGGCGATGAAGAAAATGCTTCAAAATACAGAAAAAAGATCGAGATAGTGAGGACAGGATACGGAGCCCCCGGATCCGGAGGTAAATGATGGAAAAGTATCAGTTCGGTGAGGCAGAAGCAAAACTGATCGAAAACATGAGCGTACCGGTGGCCGTTTATCAGTTTATCGATAAACGTGTCGTTACCGTTGCGCTTTCAAGAGGCTTTTGTGAACTCTTCGGCTTCGATGACCGCGATGAGGCTTATTATCTGATGGATAATGACATGTACCGGGACGCGCATCCTGACGATGTTGCCAGGATATCGGAAACTGCGCACAGGTTTGCCACTGAGGGTGGGAACTATGAAACAGTCTACAGGAACAAGTCTCCGAAGGATAAGGAATACCACCTCATACATGCGCTCGGCCGCCACGAGTATACCGGGACCGGTGAAAGGCTCGCCGTCATCTGGTATACGGATGAAGGGGAATATGATGATACCGGACGTAAACAGGTCAGCGTACTGAACCGGTCGCTCGGAGATGCTCTGCACAGGGAGAGCATGATACAGACAAGCAATTACGATTCGCTCACCGGCCTTCCGAATATGGCCATGTTCTTTGAGCTTTCTGAATCGGGAAGAGACGCGATACTGTCAAAGAACGGGGAACCGGCGATGGTCTTCCTTGATCTCAACGGCATGACCGAGTTCAACAACAGGTACGGATTTGCCGAAGGCGACAACTATCTCAGAGAGTTTGCCAGACTGCTGATGAAACATTTCGGAAGCGAATGCTGCGGCAGGTACGGCCAGGACCACTTTATCGCTTATGCTGATAACAACGGCCTCAGAGAAAAGCTTGAAGTGTTCTTCGAAGAACTCAAATCGATAAACGGAGGAAGGACCCTGACCGTCAAGGTCGGTATATTCCTAAAGATAACCGGACTCACACTTGATGCAGGTGTTGCTTGCGACAGGGCAAAGGCAGCCGCTGACAGCATAGAGGATCCATCCGTGTCTGCATACAGGTATTTCGACGAAGAGATGCAGGCCGAGATCGACAGAAAGCAATACATAATCGACAATCTGGACAGAGCTCTGGAAGAGAAGTGGATAAAAGTCTGGTATCAGCCAATTGTCAGAACAGCCAACGGAAGAGTCTGTGATGAGGAGGCCCTGTCCCGCTGGATAGACCCGGACAGAGGACTTCTGCCGCCGGATGCTTTCATTCCTGTCCTCGAAAAGGCCCATCTGATATATAAGCTGGATCTGTATGTCGTCGAAGAGATCCTGAAAAAGATCAGGAGAGTCAAAGAAGAAGGACTGTATGTAGTGCCGCAGTCTGTCAACCTTTCAAGGTATGACTTTGAGTCCTGTGATATCGTCGAAGAGATACGCAGCAGGGTCGATGCCGCGGGGGTCAGCCATGACAAGATCACCATCGAGATCACCGAAAGCGTCGTCGGCAGCGACTACGACTACATGAAGACTCAGGTCGAGCGCTTCCATGAGCTCGGTTTCAATGTCTGGATGGACGATTTCGGCAGTGACTATTCGTCGCTGGACTATCTGATGAATATACCATTTGACCTGATCAAACTTGACAAGAAGTTTATGGATCAGTTCGGCAGCGGAGAGAAATCCAGGATCATACTTACGGAGCTTGTAAGGATGGCGCTCAGCCTCGGCATAGAGACAGTCTGCGAAGGAGTCGAACTCGAAGAGCAGGTCGAGTTCCTCAGAGAGATCGGTTGCACGAAACTGCAGGGATATTACTACTGCAAACCTGTCCCGGCAGACGACATACTGGAAAGATACAGAAACGGCACCCAGATCGGGTTTGAGAATCCCGATGAGGCCGAATACTATGAAACCATCGGAAGGATCAACCTGTATGATATCTCAGGCATAGGACGTGATGATGCGGATCTGCAGGAGTACTTCGATACACTTCCTATGGCTGTCGTTGAATTCCACGGATCTTTCTACGATGTGATCAGAGAGAACAAGTCGTACAGAGAATTCAAGAGCAGAAACACACCGAAGAATCCGAATTCCTTCGTAAAGGTGCTGGGCCGCTGCGCTTCGACGGGAAGCGAAACGGTCACAGATGAAGAATTCAGCAACGGGATGATGGTCCATACGTACTTCAGGAACGTAGCCGTCAACCCCGTCACCGGAGTGTCAGCGATAACTGTAGTAATACTTGCGACCGAAAGTGTGAACAGACAGGCGCCGGGAACAACATCGGCAGCTGTAGCAAGAGCTCTTGCGGCCAACTATTTTGACCTGTATTACATCAATATCGATACCGAAGATTTCATCCAGTACAGAATGGATGACGATACAGGGGAGATCTCTGTCACCAGGTACGGCAACTGGTTTTTCGCAGAGGCGGTGAAGGATGCATTAAAATTCATCTACAAGCCTGACCAGAAGTATTTCATGAAGGTATTCACCAGAGAAAACGTTCTGAAAGCGCTGGATGAAAGCAATGTCTTCACGCATACATACAGGATCATGACCGGGGAAGACTCCGAAAAACTCGATGAGAAAGGCCGGCCGCTGTATGTGAGCATGAAGATCACGCGTATCGGTAACGATGACTCTCACGTGATAATGGGAGTCAGCAATGTGGATACAGAGATGAGACACAAGGCCGAGCTCGAGAGGATAGAAAACGAGCGCAAGACCTATTCGAGGCTCACTGCGATCACCGGAGATTATCTGGTCTTCTATACTGTCGATCCTGAAACGGAAGACTATTACGAATACTTCGGAAGCGAAGAATACAAAAATTTCGGCCTGAGCAAAAGCGGCCACCATTTCTTCGAGACTTCGCGCAGGCAATCCGTAAGGACAGTGTATCAGAGAGATCTTGACATGGTCCTGAGCGAGTTCACGAAAGAGAATGTCCTTAACAGTATCAGAGACAACGGCGTTTTCTCGCTGCAGTACAGGCTGATGATCGGCGGCAAACCGAGATATATCAATCTCAAGGCCGGCATGTCTGAAGAAGAGGACGGCGAGAAACTCATCGTAGGCATAAACGATGTCGACGCGAGAGTAAGAGGCGGCCGCGAATATACTCAGAGGATGGAGGCTCTTAAAAGGCCTGTTCCGGACAAGGATACGGATAAAGAGGAAGGCTTCCAGTACTTCGCTGACAGCATCACAAAGCCTTGCGCCGTGCTGTCGGTAGAAAAAAGACCGGACGGCAGCTGCGGCGATATACACATCGTGAGGGCCAATAAAGCATACAAGGAGACTATGGGTCCGAATTACAGGGACGGCATGCTTTATCACGAGCTCGTACCGAAGGATATAAAATTCGAGGACTTCTGCTACAGGGCAGCGATCCTCGGTCAGAAGATGCATACATATGTCGAGACCAGGGCACTTGAAGCGTGGACCGACATGGAACTGATCCCTATGGCATCCGATGACGAGAATACAGGCTACTGCCAGTTCCTTTTCGAGTTTACGAGGGGTGCCGATGCAGAGCGCATGTCAGACGTATCGATACAGACGGCTGATACAGCAATAAAGGCGTGCATCAAACTCATGGGGGCAAAGGACTTCAAGGCTAGTGTCCGTTCCGTGCTCGAAGATGTGAGGGAGCTGGGCGATGCTCTTTGCTGCGAGATCCTGCTCGTTGACAACAAGGAAAGCAGGGTAGAGAAATACTGCAGCGCCATGAGATCAGATAACCCGTTTATCGGTATCGATGTCGATGAAGTTCTTACTTATGAACTCGCCCGGACATGGGAGAAAATGATAGATGACAGTAATTGTGTTATCGTAAAAAATGACCGCGATATCGAGAGTTTAGCCGAAAGAAATCCGGACTGGGCCAGATCTCTCAGAGACGCCGGTGTGGAAAGTCTGATTTTCCTTCCGCTGTATCAGAACAAGTCGATATTCGGATACCTTTACATGTCAAACTTCAATACCGACAAGGTCGTCGAACTCAAGGAAGTCATGGAGCTCATCTCATTCTTCCTCGGGACCGAGATATCCAATACGCTGCTGCATGAACGCATGAATCTCATGCTCAGGACGGATACGCTGACAGGAACCAATAACCGCTACGCCATGCTCGACAGGATCTCAGAACTGAAAGGCAAGCCTTTCGGAATAATAAGCCTTGACCTGAACGGCCTTAAGAGGATGAACGATACATACGGACATGACGCAGGGGACAGACTGCTTGTGCAGGCCGCCGAAGTACTGTCAAAAGTGTTCTATGAAGAAGACATCTTCCGTACGGGCGGCGATGAGTTCGTGATCATTTCCGCGGATATCACGGAGGGAGTCTTCGGACGAAAGCTTGCCAGACTTCGCCGCGATGCAGAGAAAAATGTCGATGTAAGCTTCGCGATGGGTTCGTTCTGGTCGGACGGGACCGTGGAGCCTTCCGAAGCTTTCAGGATCGCCGATGACAACATGTACAAGGACAAGAGAGAGTACTATCTCAGCCATCCTGAACTCAGCGTCCGCTGACCGGTGCACTATGATCGAATAATCTGTTTTCGGGTGTTGACATAGACTGACACCTGCACTATAATAAACAAGTCGCATATAAATGCGGCTTATGTTCCGAGGTAGCTCAATGGCAGAGCAACCGGCTGTTAACCGGTAGGTTGTGGGTTCGAGCCCCACCCTCGGAGCCATTTTTCAAAATATGCCGGAGTGGTGGAATTGGTAGACACCTGGGACTTAAAATCCTATGGGTAGTGATACCCGTACCGGTTCGAGTCCGGTCTCCGGTACCACTTCACAAAAGCATATCATGATGACGCGGGATAGAGCAGTTGGTAGCTCGTCGGGCTCATAACCCGGAGGTCGGGGGTTCAAGTCCCCCTCCCGCAACCAGCCACATGAAGAGGCCGCAAGAGATTGCGGCTTTTTTCGTTGATTTTTCAAGGCTTTGCGAGTTTATATAATAACGTGAATAACGTGAGCGCACTTTGTTAAAAAAGCGAAAAAGTGAGCTTTTAAGCAAAACCAATGGGTTAAATTTGGGTTAAATTTTTGCGGGTAGATGAAGAGGGCATAAAAGGCGCGACAGCATAGGCAGATTTACGCGAGGCGAATTATTTTAAAACTGTCGAGTAATTGGCCATAAATGTAAAAAAATCGCTTAAAACTAAAATAAATCGCTCGAAAATGAGATAAATCTAAAATGAATATGAGGCGAAGCGGGCAGATCAGAATATAAGCGGGCCGCTCTGCGTCGGTGGCGGCATACTTCGTTTGTTAATTAACAAATTATTGAGCCTCCCGCCGTCGCTCCGGATATCGGGCGGGGCAGCGCTGCAGCTCGCGGCCTTTGCTCTCGTGAGCCTTATTATTAAAGGTGCTGGATATCGTCGAGGCTTAATTAAATCGCTTATATCGCAAATATCGAGGCCGAAAAAAGCCGCTTTTTATGCGGCCTTGTAATAACGTGAATATAGTGAACGTCAATTCAATAATCCTAATCAATCCGGCAGCTCCCCGGAGCGGTCTTATATCTGCCAGCTGAGGCGGCGACCTCTTCATTAGTTTATGATCTTTTCCAAAGCGCTGAGCGCCTTGTTGTGAAGCTTCGATCTCGTCCAATATTCGCTCGTTCCAATATCTTCGCTTATAGTCTCCCAGGTCATAAACTTTATATATCTATCATAAAGCAATTGATACAAGATAGAATCTTCGATCATTGAGATTGTGTCAACGATCTCTTCGCGCTTTTCCCATGATTCAAGGATCTCTTTTTGCTTTTTATCCTTTAGCGTGGCAAGCTTTACGGCTTTGTTTTCTGTTCGCCGGGATATCTCATTGCTGCGCGGCCTATAGTTGTAATCAATGCTTATGCTGTCAATAGAATCTTCGAGATCGTCAATATCTCTTTTAAGCCTCTCAATATGCCATGATAGCTTTTTATATTGCTCAAGATACTCTCTCGCCTCCATTGCTCAACCTCTTTTCAAAAAATGCCATCGTCGGCAGATTTAACCCGGATATTATTATAATCGACAATATCATAATAATGAAGAGGGCGCGCCGGCCTCTTCATCGGTGCCAGCTTACTACACCCCTTGTGTGCGCGCGTGCATGTTTATAATTGGTCACTCGTCGGTCTATCAAAATAAAGGTGCCGTTAATTTTAGTGGGGGGCATATAGAGCGGCCTCATATGGTAGCCTCTTCATCATTTATTATTTTATACGAACGAATACGAACGTATACGATTGTATTTCCTTGCATTAATAATAATGATTGCCTTTATATTGCCTTGCCTTGCCTTGCATGTTACGAACGAATACGAACGTATACGATTGT
>JAFRFA010000022.1:0-43542 GCA_017434585.1 Mogibacterium sp.
TATGAAGGCTGCGGCTGACTTTGCTAAAAGGATTATAACCGTTTAATCGTGCACCCGAAATGCACCCAATTCAGGAAGCCGTTTAATGGTATTAATATTGAACGGCAGACGGACTAAAGTCCACTATGTATTCATTGAGGCGATGGCGGACGGGCTGGTCAAAAATGGCATGAGCAGAGCCCAGGCGTACAGCATTGTCCCGCAGATGATCATGGGGACCGCGTCATACTTCATGAAAAGCGGCAGACATCCCGGAGAGCTGAAGGATGCGATCTGCTCTCCGGGAGGGACCACGATCGCAGGGATAAGCGCACTCGAAGAGACAGGTTTCAGACATTCACTCATCTACGCTATAGATAAGATCATGGACAGGAAACATTCGTCATAGCACGGTGTTCGTCCGGGCGCCGGCCGCTTTGCATTGATTTTCGGCGTGTCTGTAACTATGATAGACTTATATACGATATTTGACATGACAGATAAAAAGAACAGCTTCATAGAGGATTGATACAAAAAAATGAAGATCGGATTTCAGGGAGTCAGGGGAGCGTTCAGTGATGCGGCTGTCAGGTTGTATTATGAATCCGAAGAGCACAGAGATGAGCTCAGGGATACAGGGTACGAGACTGTCGGATACAGCGACTTCATAAAGATGCTTCAGGATGTGAATGACGGAACACTGGACGAGGCGTTCTTTCCGGTAGAGAATACTACGACAGGGATAATCGCAAGGACATATGACTACTTTCAGTATTATAATGTCTATGCGATAGGGGAGGTGGTTGAACCCATCGTACAGAACCTCATAGTCATCCCGGGAACGCGCACTGAGGAGATCAGGACAGTATACAGCCATCCGGAGGCTCTGTCGCAGTGCAGCAGCTTCTTCAGGAACAACCCGGATATCAGGACGGTTTCGTATGAGGATACCGCTCTTGCTGTCGAGTATGTAAAGAGCTGCGGTGACAGGAGCAAAGCGGCTATCGCCAGTGCGCTTGCGGCAGAGATCAACGATATGGAGATACTCAGACCGCACGTGCAGAACAGCGACTCGAACATGACCAGATTCCTGGTCATCACCAACCGTCCGGATTATCCGGACAATGCCGATAAGGTAAGCGTATACTTTGTCACACGCCGCACACCTGCAGCGCTGTATGATGTGCTGGGCATATTTGCATCACTCGGGATAGATGTACTGAGGCTGGAGAGCCGCCCTATAGTCACCAAAAGGTTCGAATACTGCCACTATGCTGACTTCAGGGGGAACCTCAAAGATCCGGTCACAGAGGAAGCCATGAGACGCCTTAATGATGAGTGCATGGAGGTCATAGTCCTCGGCAATTACAAGTCCGATCCGCTTGCTCTGTAAGACCGGTATGTCTCCGCGGGAGGGACAGTGTTGTATAATACATGAAGGCGGACCCGGAGTCCGATATTCAGAACAGTTTTTAAATCAAAAAGAAAACATGTAGAAAGGGAACTCACCGCTGATGTGCGGTGAGTTTCTTTTTCTGTATACCCGGTGCAGAAGATGAGGTATTATATTAAGGGCTGATAAATAATGCACAGAAGATCATTTCAGTAAAACATAAGGAGGTTCTTCGTGAAAAGGAAAAGCATCTTTCTGGCGCTGCTGATCGCATTGATCCTTTCAGTGCCAGTTATCACCGGCTGCAAGGGCCCGTCCGGAGAGGAAGGCAGCGGCCGGGATGCGGCAGAAGAGATAAAATACGATTCATCGGAATTCCTGGCTTCGGTCCCTGAGTGGAACGGACAGCCGTATTGCGAGATCAACGGCAATGTGCCTGAATTCAGGGAGGATGAGCTCTGGAAGACCACGCAGGAATCACTGGATCCGCTGGATTCTCTGGGCAGATGCGGGACAGCGAACTCATGCATAGGTCTCGACGGCATGCCTGATCATGAAAGGGGAGACATCAGCGATGTCCATCCTACCGGCTGGCATAAGGGATCATATGCATTTATCGAAGGCGGCAGTCTGTACAACAGGTCCCATCTCATAGCGTACAGTCTGTCGGGCGATGAAGCGATCGACCGCAATCTGATCACCGGCACAAGCTACATGAACAGGGACGGCATGAACCCGTTTGAGATAAGCATCGCAGAGTATGTGAAAAACACAGGGAACCATGTCATGTACCGCGTCGAGCCGTGCTTCATGGGAGATGAGCTCGTGGCCCGCGGAGTCCACATGCAGGCGGTCTCAGTCGAGGACGGCGGCGAGGGCATCTCGTTCAATGTGTTCTGCTATAATGTGCAGCCCGGTGTAGACATCGATTATGCAACAGGCGAAAGTAAACTCAACGAGGAAGGCGTCCGTCTGGAAGAGGAACTGAAGGAAAAGGAATATGTCTATGATCCTGATGAGGAAGTGATCACTGTTGCGCTCAACACGAAAGAGGGCGGAAGGAAGATCCATCTGATGGGCAGAGAATGCGCGGGCCAGATAGCGAAAGAAAACTATGAGGAATGGACCGGAACAAGAGAGGAACTGGAAAAATTCGCTGAAGAAGGAGGCTTCCTGGCATGCGGAGCATGCAAACCTGATGAGGAACTGGGGATCAGCCTGCCTCATAAGAAAAAGTGAACAGCTGAAGGAGGCCTTGGCGGAAACAGCCGGTTTTTGCTGGAAAAAATCGCATAGTAGGGATAAAATAAAGTGTCTGAAGATATGCTGACTGATCAAACGGTGATCATATGAGACATGTAATCCAATTCGCAAATTATTCTCCGGCAGCAGACATCGTAGTCACGGCGATCTGTTTTGTGATGATCATTCTGGTCGCGTGCTCCTACATAAGCCGGAAGAGAGACTCGAAGCTTTTCCTTACAATGGTTGGGCTGGTGCTGATATCAGCATGGGTCAACATGGTGTTTTATACGCTCGCATCGATGCCGGAGCATCAGCTCGCGGCAAACTGGCTGAGGTGTTTTTTCCATGCCCTGCTGTTCCTTATCTTCGTCTACTACATAGCATACATCTGCGAGGCCACGAATTACGAAAAGCAGAAGCTTTACCTCTACCTTGCCAATTCTATACTGCTGATCATCATAGGGGCGGATGTCTTTACTACCGCCCTGGGACCGACCTTTACCATTGACGAAACGGGGGTGAACTTCACCGGCCGCAGCCTGTTCTTTTACGGATATGCTGCGTTCCTGATCCTCTGTGTCGTGCTTATGGCTAAAGTGCGAAAGCTTGTCTACAGCAGAGTCATGTTCGGTTTTTACGGAACGATGGCGGTCTCTTTCCTGATCCTTCTTATGCAGGGGCTGAGCGGACAGTCTTCATTCACGGTCTCGTCCTTTCTGTTCCCTGTGATCGCCATGATGTACTTCATGCACTCCAATCCGTATAATGTTGCTCTTGGTGCACTGGATGTACGCGCCATGGAGGATATGGTCAGTTCAATGTACAAGGACGGGGAAGAGTTCGTTTTCATGAGCCTGCAGCTGCCTGAATATGATGTGGAGGGCAAAGAACTGCCCGACGAGATACAGCCTCTTGTACGTGAATTCTCAGGAAAGTATTTCAGAAGAAGCATGCTGTTCCAGACAAGCAACGGAACACTGCTGCTGATCATTCCGTCAAAACACAATCCTGAAATGGACCAGCGCGTCAACAGGATCCTGGCGAGTTTCGATGAGCAGTATACACGGTTCAATATCCCTTATAAGATCGTGGCGGGCAGATCGATCGATGATATCAGCCGTAAGAATGAGTACGTCAGTCTGATCAGAAGCATTCTGCGTGAAATGCCTGAAAGCACTATACACAGGGTGATACCTGATGACATAGAACGCTTCAACCGGGATGAGTATATCCTGCTTGAACTTATGGATATCTATAACAGGCGTGACCTTGATGATCCGCGGGTGCTGGCATACTGCCAGCCGGTATTCAATCTGCAGACCGGCCGCTTCGACTCAGCCGAAGCGCTTATGCGGCTTGACCTTGAGAAGACGGGGATAGTGATGCCTGATCAGTTCATTCCGATGGCTGAAAGCCACGGTTATATCCACGTGCTCACTGAGATAATCCTCCACAAGACATGCCGTGAGATAAAGCACCTGACAGATGACGGGTTCAATATCGGACGGATAAGTGTCAACGTGTCGGTGCTTGAGCTCAAGGATGAAGAGTTCTGCGGCGATATAAACAGAGTCATCGCTGACAGCAATGTTGACGGAGAAAAGGTAGCTATCGAGCTGACTGAATCCCAGAGCGAGGCTGATTTCGTGATAATGAAGGAAAAGATAGAAGAGCTACGGAGACAGGGCATACGTTTTTATCTTGATGACTTCGGCACCGGCTATTCCAACATGGAAAGGATCATGGAGCTGCCATTCGACATAATAAAATTCGACCGCACTCTGGTGATTGCAAGCGGCAGTGACGAACGCTCGGAAAAAATGGTTGAGAACCTCGCCAATATGTTCAGAGAAATGGATTACTCTGTGCTTTATGAAGGCGTTGAGACTGACGCGGATGTGGAACGCTGCCGCGAGATGTTCGCTTCATATCTGCAGGGATACAAGTACTCACGGCCGGTACCGATAGAACAGCTTCAGGAATTCCTGCAGAAGGCCGATCCGGGAATGCGTGCCTGATGGCTGTCTGCTTTAACGCCACGTTTCTCATGAAATGGTGTATACTTGTATTAATACAGATAAAGGTATCCAATGCTTGGAATACTACAGGGAGTTCAGGATAATGAAAGAACAGGTAAACAATCAGGAACACAAACAATTCAGCCGCGAGCGCGTAAATACGATGTCGCTTGAGACTGCGCTTGCCATAATCAGAAACTGTATGACTCTTATGAGGGTCGGCGAACTGAAGGAGAGCGTCAGTCTGGTAATAGAGAATCTCGTTGAGATATCCGGGGCGAGAAACGCGAGTATATTGCTGGTCGATGATGAGAACAGAAAGGCCGTCAAATACTGCGAGTGCATCTCAGATACGGTGGACATTTCCAAGATGCCGGGCGACGGCCGCATACCATACGAGGTCGTCAAGGGATGGCAGAAGATGCTGACCGGCAGAGACAGCATAATAATCAGCAACGATGAGGAGCGTGAGGAATCAGCAAAAAGCTCACCGGCTCTTGCCGCGATGATCGAGCGCAATGGAATGAGGAGTGTATGCATGCTGCCTCTGAGGCGCGGAGAAGATATCTTCGGTTTCATGTACGTTGTCAATTTCGATACGGACAAGGTTAAGGATACAAAGGATCTGCTCGAGCTGATGTCCTTTTTTATCGCTACCGAGATATTCAATGATCTCCTCAAGACAGAACTCAAAAGGATGAGCGTGACGGATGAGCTTACCGGGCTCAACAACCGGCATGCCATGATGGACAGGGTAGAAGCCATCATCTCAGAATCACGGCGGGAGACCGTAGGCATTGTCAATATGGACCTGAACGGCCTCAAGATCATAAATGACCATCGCGGTCATGAAGGCGGCGATCTTTATCTGAAACATGCGGCGGATGTCATGAGCGGCATCTTTGAAAGAAGAGATCTGTACAGAGCCGGAGGAGATGAATTCATCGCCATAGTAGAGGGTAAGACCTATGAGGAGTTCTCGGGACTTATAAACTCACTGAGAGAGATGGAAGACAGGGATCCGGAGTTCAATCTGGCAATAGGATATTACTGGTCGGACAACGGCATGGACGATTCAAAGACGGCTTTCATGAATGCAGACCGGAGCATGTATATGGACAAGAGAAGATACTACAGCAGCCATCCTGAAGATGACAGACGCAAGCACTGAAAAGCCTGCCTGTCAGATAACAACTGAGTAAAAAAGAGCTTCGCTTCAGCTGCGGAGCTCTTTTGCTGTTATTGCAAGTACGCACTGTGATGAGAATATATTGGTCGCGGTCACAAGGAAATCCAGTATGGATGTCAGCGACAGTATGACCGCCAGCGTAGCAGAACCGAGTCCCAGCTGCGCGAAGAGTATCGCGAAACTCGCGCTCATGCCTCCCGGTACAGGCGGGGCCGCGGCCGAGAGCACGATGCTCATCAGCAGGGCAGTCACGATCCAGGTCGCGGATACCTCCGGAAGGCCTTCTTCGGCGGCGCTGAGCGCTGCATAGAGGAAGAGTATGGATACCGCGGGCTTGTACAGGATCTGCCCGAACGGAACGCCGAAGTTGGCGATCTTCTTGCTGACGCCAAGGTCATTTATGCATGTCTGCACATTGTCCGAAAAGGCCGCGGATGAAGAAGCGGTGGTTATCGCGATGGCAAATGTGGACGCGGTCTTCTTCCAGAACTCGTGCGGAGCCATCTTCAGACGGACGCATGCCGCCAGTGTGTGCAGTATGATCAGTACCGCGCATCCGGCTGCGGTCGTTCCGAAGAATTTGCCTCCGACAGCCAGCGTGTCGAATTCACTCGAAACTATGATGTTGAACAGGCTCCCGAAAACGAAGGCCGGAACGAGCCTGCTGATGACGCTCATGATGCCGTCTACTATGAAGCCGAGCTGCTCGGTGAGATCGGCCACGCTCTGGGTATCCTTGCCGACCAGCAGCATGGCAATGCCGACTATGACGGCCACAAAGAGTATCTGCAGTGTGTTGCCGCGTGAAAACGGCGTGAAGAGGTTGGACGGTATGATGTCGAGTACCATCTGATACAATGCCGAAAAATCACCGGCCCCCTGAGTTTCACCGAACTTCAGGGAAAATATCGGCAGTCCCACGATGGCACCAGCCAGTGTCATGAGGCACAGATAGGCACCGAACCTGAGGCTGAGCGTCCTGCCGACTTCGCTGAAGGTCGACGCATCGCCCAGGCTGTTGATGCCCCAGACGACGGAGAGGAATACCATCGGTCCGGCAACAGCGTTGAGAAAACCCAGGAAAGTATTGATCAGCGGTCCGATAATACCGTCGTGAAGCACTGCTCCGACCGATGCGGGAGCTATGTTGACAAGCATGCCGAGAATTACAGCGGCGGCGATGGCAATGACGAGATGGAGTCCTTCAGGGAGCTTCCTTCTGGCCGGCGTGAAAACGACCTCGTTTGCGCCGCGTCTGTAGCGCCAGCGCGGCAGCCTGCCCATGCGGATCAGGGCGTTTTTCATGACGGCGTCCTCATCCGGGCCGTATTCATTGTCCGGGAAGGGATCGGTCTTTTCGCCCGGAACGCAGAGACGGACCTTTTTTCTGCCGAGGCTCATTCCTTTATCCAGCGTAAAGACTGCGTCTTCGCCGAATGCGTTCCGGTAGTTCAGCAGAACCTCTTCGGCGCCCATCACGATGCGCAGCTGCTCCTTCGAGTCCAGCTTCCTGTCCTCAAGGAAGCTCCTTATCTCACCGCAGGCTTTTCGTATATCCTCGTTCGTTAATCTGTAGTTCATTTCCCTTTACCTCTTTATGATACAGATGCATTATATCAACTTTTTGCACTGCATGTCTCCATCCTGCGAAGAAAATGGTATATCATATACAGGGGAAGAATTCCCTCGGCAGTGTAAAGGAGGATCATTTCATAACTTTCGGAGCACAGAACACTATTGCCGATATACTGGCGGGAATGTTCCTGGTATTTGAAGACGTGGACCGCTCGCTCCTTGAGAACGGAAGTGACACACCTGAAAAACGCAGAATGACAGGGAGAAAACAGACTGATGCAGCTGTACAAGGGAAGACCGGAGGATGAAGAGGGCAGACCTGAGAAGGAGATAAGGGTATACGACCTGCTCGACAGCCTCGGAACAGAATACTACAGGATCGACCACGCTCCCGCGACGGGAGAGGATCCTGAACTCATGGAAGAGATAGAAAGGACCCTCGACGCGAGGATATGCAACAACCTCTTCCTGGCCAACAGGCAGAGGACGGAGTTCTGCATGATGATGATACCCTCATATAAAAGGTTCAGGAGCAGCGATATCTCGAAGCAGGCCGGAAGGCCGAGGCTGCATTTTGCCGAACCGGAGTACATGGAGGATCTCATCGGCTGCACTCCGGGATCTGCCAGCGTGATGGGTCTCATGAACGATACGGACAGGAGGGTGCAGCTCCTGGTCGATGAAGACGTGCTGAATTCGGAATACGTCGGATGCCACCCGTGCATCAACACCTCGAGTCTCCGGCTGAGGACGGAAGATCTTTTCGGAAAGGTCCTGAAAGCAATGGGCCGGGACTGGATAACGGTACACGCGGAATAAAGTATCGAAAAAAAGTATCGAAACAAGGTATTGAAAAAACAGCTGAGGCTGTTTTTTTCTGTTGACTTTGCAACGGTGCATGGTTAATATATAAAAAGCATCTCGGAAACTGGTTTTGCAAATACGGTTTCCTATTTATTTGTGAATACACAGGAGGTTTCAAAATGTTATTTCAGCTTTACAGTGGGCACGCGGGAATGCAGCTGCTCGGCTGGCTGCTCGTATTCTGCGGACTTATCCTCATGAACGAGCTCGGCCGCAGGACAAAGACCGGCGGCATGATCATCTTCGTGATCATCCCTGCGATCCTCACAGTATATTTCATCCTTGCGCACATGGGCATGTTCGGCGGTGAAAACAACCCGACAGTCGCCATCATGGACGGATGGTTCCACTACTTCAAACTCTATGCCGCTGACATCGGCTGTGTAGGTTTCATGATGATCAAGTACAAGTGGGGCCTCGGAAAGAAAGAATGGTTCAAATGGTGGCCGTGGTTCATCGTTGCAGCCAACATCATGATCGCGAACGTATCGGACATGGAATCCTTCCTCGCCGCTTACTCCATCACAGGAGACGTCAGCGGTGCATGGTGGGCATCCAATGAGGGCGTGTTCATCTACGGCGGATGGTGGAACCTTGTCAACGCTATCGCGGGACTGATCAACATCTTCTGCATGACAGGCTGCACATACCTGCTCACTTCGAAGGACAGGAACCAGTCCGACATGATCTGGCCGGACATGACCATCTGGTTCATCATCGCATACGATGTATGGAACTTCGAGTACACTTACCTCAATCTTCCTACGCATTCATGGTACTGCGGTGTTGCTCTGCTCCTCGCTCCTACATTCGCAAACGCGCTGTGGAACAAGGGCGGATGGATCCAGAACCGTGCGAACACACTGGCTATATGGTGCATGTGGGCACAGGTAGTTCCTGCGTTCCAGCTCTCCAGCAGATTTGCGACAGCTCTTCCGTCGGTATACGGCGGGGCCACACAGGCGGGCATCACAGCTTACGACCTGTATAAGCCGGCTATCGAGCTCTACAAGGCGGGCCAGGGCAAGACTGCTCAGGCAGGACAGATCATCGCTGACATGGGCATCACTGCCGACCCGAGAGCACAGGGCGTTATCGCCATTCTCGCACTTGCTATCAATGTCGTTGTAATGGCATTCATAATCCAGCGCTCCATAAAGATGGGCAGAAACCCATACAGCAACTGCGTCTGGGAAGGCACAAAGGACTTCGAGGAAGCAATGGCAAGAGCCGACGTCGCATAGTCACATGCCGTGCGCTGACATAGTACGCATTACATAATGTCAAATGAAAATACTCAGCCTCCGGGCTGAGTATTTTTGTGCTGTGTCCTGCTGCCTTACGGATGTTTTACTCTCCGGCAGCAACATCGTTCAGATAGTTTTCGTAGGCCTTTGCGATGGGTATATCCTTGGCCGCACGCACAGCGAGGAAGGTGAGCATCAACGCCATGGCTCCCATCACGAGACCTGCGATGAAGATCACTCCGCTGAAGCCATCGAGCGTCGAGACCGCCAGTATGACCACGGCGCCTCCCCAGCATGCGAGGGCGATGATGCCGTATGCGATCATCTGGGACCGGATGTTCTTGAGAGTAGGGCATACCAGCTGACGGAGCTTGAGTATGTCCTCGGGATAGTCGTCGGGAATGTCGAAATCCGGGTCATCTATAGCCGCGCGTATCTGAACGGCCTTTTCTTCGATCAGCTTAGCGTCCGATTCGTAATATTTGGCGGCCGCCATGAAACCAAGCGACCAGAGACCTACGAAGAGTGATCCGGAAAAAGACTTGCCGAGCACTATGCCGAACACGCACATGACGATACAGGCAATGACACAGCCGACATATACCTTCGAGACTTTAGCCTCCATATCACCGTATTTTCTGACCTGATCCAGAACGAATTCCTCGAATCTGTGATCTCTTGCTTCTCTTTCTCTGCTGTCCACTTTGCTGCCTCCGTATATCTGAACCTGCTACACATATATCCGTTTCAACTATAATTGTCCACATATCACACAAAAAAACAAGAAAGAAAAGCGCGCCGCCGGATGAGGCAGCGCGCCGTGGATAACTTCAGACCGAAGCCTTATTCTGTAAAGAGGGCCGTGGAGTAATACCTGTCTCCGCTGTCAGGCAGCAGAGCCACGATGGTCTTTCCCTTGTTCTCAGGCTTCTTCGCGTATTCGATGGCCGCGTGGAGTGCGGCGCCGGACGAGATGCCGACTGATATACCTTCCTTTCTAGCGAGATACTTCGCGGCATTGAATGCATCGTCTCCGTCCGCTTTATACACCTCATCATAAACTGCAGTATCGAGTACGTCCGGGACGAATCCTGCGCCTATGCCCTGGATCTTGTGAGCGCCGGCTCTGCCTTCCGAAAGGACAGGGGAGTCCGCCGGCTCCAGAGCTACTATCTTCACTTCAGGCTTTTTCTCTTTGAGATATGAGCCTGTCCCGGTAAGAGTACCGCCCGTGCCGACACCCGCTATAAAGACATCGACCTCTCCGTCCGTATCGTTCCAGATCTCAGGACCGGTGGTCGCCTTGTGTACCGCAGGGTTGGCAGGATTGACGAACTGCCCCGGGATGAATCCGCCCGGTATCTCTTTCGCTAGCTCTTCTGCCTTTGCGATCGCACCCTTCATGCCTTTGGATCCTTCTGTCAGCACGATCTCGGCTCCGTAGGCCTTGAGGATGTTCCTCCTCTCGACGCTCATGGTCTCAGGCATGGTCAGTATGGCTCTGTAACCCTTGGCTGCAGCTATGGCAGCGAGTCCTATGCCTGTGTTGCCTGATGTAGGCTCGATTATTACAGAACCCTCCTTAAGGATG
The DNA here is from genome assembly GCA_017434585.1 of Mogibacterium sp. Lineage (GTDB taxonomy): Bacteria > Bacillota > Clostridia > Peptostreptococcales > Anaerovoracaceae > Crickella. The sequence goes on from JAFRFA010000022.1 coordinate 11,102, forward strand.
CCTTTTTCTTCGGCATCCTCGATCATGGCTTTTGCGATCCTGTCCTTGACGCTGCCGGCAGGATTGAAGTACTCGAGTTTGACGAGGAGCCTTGCCTCGAGTCCGAGATCCTTCTCGATATTGACTGCCTCTACAAGAGGAGTGTTTCCGATAAGCCCCAGTGTTCCTTTATAGATCTTTCCCATACTGTATTACCTCCGTCCTTTGCTCTTTTCTGTCTGCTTCAGATGTGATGGCATCATAATAATACTATTTACCCACTGTGTCAATAGGTTAAATCATATTCTTGAAATCTCGATTTACCCTATAGTAAAATAGGTAATAGAACAACGATGCTGCAAAATGCGGAGGATAACAATGTTTTCAACCAAGGGACGCTATGCTCTGCGCGTCATGATAGATCTGGCACAGCACGAGGGAGAGGGCAACATACCTCTCAAAAGTATTGCCGATCGCCAGGACATATCTAAAAAATATCTTGAGGTAATAGTAAAGGAACTCGTCAGAGGCGGACTGGTGAACGGGGTCAGCGGAAAGGGCGGCGGATACAGCCTCAGCAGAAGTCCCGAGGATTACACTGCGGGAGAGATACTCGAACTCATGGAGGGTACTCTTGCGCCTGTCGCCTGCCTTGAGGCGGACGCAGGGACCTGTCCGCGGGCTGAAGACTGCCTTACTCTGCCGATGTGGAAGGAATACTATCAGATGTCGAGGGACTTCTTTTACAGCAAAAAGCTGAGCGATATGCTTGGGTCCCGCGACCCTGTGTATTATATATAAGCAGCGATCTCAGAACACGAAAGGAGTACCGGATGTTCAGAAAGATGAGAAGGTCACCTCAGGCTCTGAGCCTGGAAGAGATGACTGACCTTCTGAAGAAAGAGACGAGAGGGGTGCTGTCAGTCCAGGGGGATGACGGCTATCCTTACGGAGTGCCGATCAACCATTATTATGATGAAGAAACGAATCGTCTGTACTTTCACGGAGCGAACTTCGGACACAGGGTCGACGCCGTTAAGAAAGATCCGAAGGTCTCGTACTGCGTTTTCGGACAGGACTACCAGAAGGAAGGCGACTGGGCCAAATACGTAAAGAGCGTCATCATATTCGGAAAAGCCGTTCTGATCGACGATCAGGACGAGGTAATAAAGTGGAGCAGAGCGCTCTGTGACAAGTTCCCCTGCACACAGGAATACATAGATACAGAGATAGCGAAAGACGCTCCGAGGACGCTCGTGATCGCGGTGGATATCGAGGACATGAACGGCAAGCTCGTTCACGAGGCGTAGAGGGTCTGACCGGATGAGCGAGAGAAGAAGGTGCGTCATAATCGGCGGAGCGGGGATATCGGATTATGAGTTTGCGCGCAGCCGCATCAGGGAAGATGACTATGTGATATACTGCGACAGCGGACTCAGGCACATGGACGGTCTTGGAGTGCAGCCGTCTCTTATAATCGGGGACTTCGATTCACACGAGGATCCGCACATGGATGTCGAGACCATAACCCTGCCGGTCGCCAAGGACGATACGGACACGGTATTCGCCGCAAGGACCGGCATCGAAAGAGGATATAAGGAGTTCCTTCTCCTTGGAGCTATCGGAGCCAGATTCGACCATTCGCTGGTCAACGTCTACATACTCACAAGGCTTGCGGACAGCGGCTGCAGAGGAGAGATAATAGACGACTATTCAGAGATGGAACTGATCTGCGAAGGAGAAACAGCGCGGGTGCCGGACAGCTATCCTTTCTTCTCGCTTGTGGCGCTCGAAGGCCCTGCAGAGGGCGTGAGCATAAGCGGCGCGAAATTCTGCCTTCAGGACGCGCGGATCGGTCCGGAGTACCAGTACGCCACCAGCAACGAGGCGCTGCCGGGGGCAGAAGCAGAGATAAGTGTAAAGGAGGGAAGGCTCCTTCTCATAAAGGACAGGATATAATAATGGATGAGAAAATAAGTTTCAGCCCGAGCATAGACATAAAACTGCTGCAGGAGGCCGGTATAGGTCTCTCTTCGCAGCATACCATACTGCCGGGTTTCTGCGACGTGCACGTGCACTTCAGAGAGCCGGGCTTCGCGTACAAGGAGACGATAGCGACGGGCAGTCTGGCCGCCGCGCACGGAGGATATACCGCTGTGTGCACTATGCCTAACCTTGACCCGGTATCCGATTCGCCCGAGCACCTGAGAATCCAGCAGGATATCATCGACCGCGACGCCTGTATCCATGTGTATCCCTATGCCGCGATAACGCTCGGCCAGATGGGAGAGAAACTCGCCGACCTCGAAGGCATGGCGCAAAACTGCATCGCTTTTTCTGATGACGGACACGGGGTGCAGTCCGGCGCGATGATGAGAGAGGCGATGCAGAAAGCGAAGGCACTTGGTAAGATAATTACGGCTCACTGCGAGGACAACAGCCTTCTCAGGGGCGGATACATACATGACGGCGGCTATGCGGCGGAGCATGGCCACAGGGGCATATGCTCCGAGTCCGAGTGGCGCCAGATAGAGCGCGACCTGAAACTCGCGGACGAGACCGGATGCGCGTATCACGTATGCCATATCTCGACAAAGGAGAGCGTCAGCATCATAAGGGACGCAAAGAAGAGCGGGGTGGATGTGACCTGCGAGACAGCTCCGCACTACCTGCTGCTCGACGACAGCATGCTCATGGAGGATGGAAAGTGGAAGATGAATCCGCCTCTTCGCGGCGCGTCGGACCGCGAGGCTCTGATCGAAGGCCTCATAGACGGAACTATAGACTGCATTGCGACAGACCATGCTCCTCATTCCGCCGAAGAAAAATCGAGAGGACTTGAGGGGTCGGCGTTCGGCATCGTGGGCATCGAGACGGCGTTCCCTCTGATATACACCTACCTCGTGGTGCCGGGCATGATCACTATGGAAAAGCTCGAGCAGCTGCTCGTATATAACCCGCGCAGAAGGTTCGGCATACCGCTGGGCAACGATTATTCGGTATGGGATCTCTCAGAGGAATGGAACATAAACGGAGCAGAGATGCTCTCGAAAGGAAGGGCGACGCCGTTTGAAGGCTGGCATGTGATGGGAAGGAATTACCTGACCGTTTCCGACGGCAGGGCGGTGTACAGTTTTATGAGGAACAGCAGAGGATAAGAAGAGATGAAACAGTGCTTGATGACAGTAGTAGAGAATATGGCCCTGACTCACGACACATACAGGATGAGGCTTGCAGGCGATGTGTCCGCGTTCGATGCGCCCGGGCAGTTCCTGGATATACAGCTGGAGGGACACTTCCTGCGCCGGCCGATCAGTCTGTGCGATCTTGACTATACGGACCGCTACGGCAGAGAAGGCGTGCTGACGATGATCTACAAGGTGCTCGGAAAGGGGACGGATGAGATGACGGGCCTTGTCGAAGGCACGGAACTCGATGTCCTTACGGGACTCGGCAACGGATACGACCTCAGCGACGCGGGAGACAGGCCTCTTCTGATCGGCGGAGGAGTCGGCATACCGCCGCTTTATCTGGCGGCAAAAAAGCTTAGAGAGAAAGACACGGATGTTACGGTCATACTCGGGTATAACAGCTCAGGCGACATATTCTACGACGATGAGTTCGAGATGCTCGGATGCAATGTGCTGATCGCGACGGCCGACGGAAGCGCAGGAATAAAGGGCTTTGTTACGGACGCTTTCAGAGAGCTAACGACGGAGTTCACTTATTTCTATACCTGCGGGCCCGAGCCGATGCTGAAGGCTGTGTACAGTGAAGTGTATGAAAAGGCCGGCGTGAGCGGGCAGATGAGCTTCGAGGAGCGTATGGGCTGCGGCTTCGGAGCCTGCATGGGATGCAGCATACAGACGAAAAACGGCAGCAAAAGGATATGCAAGGACGGCCCTGTGCTGAGGACGGAGGAGATAGCATGGTAGATACCAGAGTCGAACTCTGCGGCATCACGCTTGACAACCCGGTGATACCGGCGTCGGGGACCTTCGGCTACGGATATGAATTCGCAGAGATATATGACATCAACTGCCTCGGGACTTTCTCGTTCAAGGGGACGACGCTCGAGCCGAGGTTCGGGAACGATACCCCGAGGATAGCGGAGTGCCCGTCGGGAATGCTCAATTCTGTCGGCCTGCAGAACCCGGGCGTCGATGCTGTGATAAATGAAGAACTTCCGAAGCTCAGGGAAGTGTTCCGAAAGCCTGTGATGGCGAACGTCAGCGGTTTTTCGGCGGACGAATACAGGGAGGTCACGCGCCGGCTCGTGGAGTCGGATGTATCGGACATGATAGGCTGGTTCGAGATCAACATAAGCTGCCCGAACGTGCACGGAGGAGGCATGAGCTTCGGCACAGATCCCTGTATGGCAGGCGAAGTGGTAAGGGCGGTCAGAAAAGTCACGGACAAGCCGCTGATCATAAAACTCTCGCCTAATGTAACGGATATCGCGGGCATAGCAAAAGCCTGCGAGGCTGAGGGCGCGGACGGAATCAGCCTGATAAACACTCTCATGGGAATGCGTTTTGATCTGAAGACGAAAAGACCGCTGCTGGCGAACGTCACCGGAGGTCTTTCAGGACCCGCTGTGCTGCCTGTGGCTCTCCGCATGGTCTATCAGACGGCGGATGCGGTAAAGATCCCGGTGGTCGGCATGGGCGGAGTGAGTTCAGCAGAGGATGTTCTCGAGATGATGATGGCCGGAGCCGCGGCTGTAGAGGTCGGAGCGGCCAATCTGACAGACCCGCTGGCATCAAAGAAGATCATCGAAGATCTGCCTGCCGCTATGGAAAAATACGGAATCGACAAATTGAGTGAGATTTGACCGCAGTTATTGTAAAATGAGTCAAAAGGGACGTATAAGCGAGGTGCATCATGGCAAAAGACGTAATAATCGCATGTGATTTCAAAAATACGGACGAGACAGTCAAGTTCCTTGATAAGCTCACCAGGATAAGAAACGAGGTGGTGCAGTGCGATGATATCACGGTCGGGGCCGGCAGGCCTTATGTCAAGATCGGCATGGAACTTTTCTACGCCGAGGGACCGGCCGTCGTACGAAAGCTCAAGGAGAGGGGACATAAGGTCTTTCTCGATCTCAAACTTCACGACATACCGAATACAGTAAAAAAAGCTATGACCGTGCTCGGAGAGTACGGCGTGGATATGGTAAACGTGCACGCGGCGGGTGGCATCGGGATGATGAAAGCGGCGAAGGAAGGCCTCATGCTGGGAGCCGCGAGATATGCCGAAAAGCCGAAGCTGATCGCGGTCACGCAGCTTACTTCGACTGATGAAGAGACCCTGCACAGCCAGCTTCTGATCGGCAGGCCTATGGATGAGGTGGTCAGACAGTACGCTCTCAATGCAAAAGAGGCAGGCCTCGACGGAGTCGTATGCTCTGCATTCGAGGCGGCTGACATCCACTCAGTATGCGGGCAGGACTTCCTGACTGTTACACCGGGCATCAGATTCGATACAGGCTCGGCCGACGACCAGAAGAGAGTCATGACCCCGGCCCAGGCAAGGGAGGCGGGCTCTGACTACATCGTAGTGGGGAGGCCGGTCACAGCTGCCGGAAAACCTATAGACGCATACACAAGATGCAGGGAGGAATTCCTGGGCTGACGCAGCTCCGGCCCGTTCAGGAGGATCGCAGATGGACAAGGAAAGAATAAGAAAACTCATAGCAGAAGATCTGCTCAGGATCAAAGCCGTATTTCTGAGACCGGAAGAGCCTTTCACATGGGCGAGCGGGATCAGGAGTCCGATATACTGTGACAACAGGCTGACGCTGACAGCTCCGGACGTCAGAAACGATGTCGAAGAATCTCTGGCCGCGACTATCAGATCGGAATTCCCGGGCGCCGAGGTGCTTATGGGCACCGCGACGGCGGGCATAGCACATGCCGCGATCACGGCTCATCTGATGGGACTTCCGATGGGATACGTAAGATCCGGGGCAAAGGACCACGGCAGAGGCAATCAGATAGAAGGCCGGCTCGAAGCCGGGCAGAAGGTAGTCGTGGTAGAAGATCTCATATCGACCGGCGGCAGCTGCATAGAGACCGTAAACGTGCTGAGAGACGCCGGGGCCGATGTCCTCGGAGTCGTTTCGATCATGACATACGGGATGAAAAAGGGCATAGACCGCTTCGCTGAGGCCGGCATCAGGTGGGTGTCGCTCACGGATTTCGATGCCGTCATCGAGACAGCGGCCGAACTGGACTATATCAGTACGGATGACATCGAAAGGCTCAGAGCCTTCCGGGACGATCCGTCTGACGAGAGCTGGATAAAAAAATAAAAATGATTTTCATGTACCTGCTTGGAATAATCGCAGGCATAGCCTCGACCGCTCAGGTCAGCATCAACGGAAAGGTAAGGGAGGTCTTAAGATCGCCGTATCACGCTGCTGTCCTGAGTTTTGTCGTTGCAGGCATCATAATGTCTGCCATCATACTGGTCGCTGAAGGCAGACTGTACATACCGCTGCACAGCATCGCTTCACAGCCTCTGTGGATATGGCTGGGCGGCAGCTGCGGCACCGCGATAATAATCCTCAACGTCGTGTGCCTTCCGAAACTCGGGAGCGCCAGGAACGTAATGATCGTATGCTTCGGACAGGTGATGTCCGGTCTCGTTATCGACCAGTTCGGGCTCTTCGGCTCGCCTGTGGTAAGCATGACGTTCACGCGTACTTTCGGAGCTCTTATCGTGCTGCTGGGAGTCGCTCTTGTAAACGGGATAAAGCTGCCGGGAAGAAGCGACGGCACCGTGGACATGGATGAACCTGTTTCTTCAGTGTCGCTTTATCTTGTGCTTGCCCTGCTGGACGGATTTGCCTGCGCGGCACAGATCGCGATAAACGGGACTCTCAATAAATACGCAGGTTCGGCGGCAAAGGCGACGCTCGTATCGATGACTGTCGGGCTTATCACGACGCTGGCCGTCATAGCGCTTATAAGCATGGTCCGCGGAAGGCGGTATGTCTTTGACGGCGGCAGGACCGTGCCATGGACAAGGATGCTCAGACCGTGGATGGTATTCGGCGGCGTAATGAGCGTAGTGGTTGTGGGCGGCAATGCGGTCGTTGCTCCGGCAGCGGGAGCAGGCATAGTTACGGTACTCAATCTGATAGGCATGATGGGCATGGCTCTTTACGTGGATGCCATAGGATTCCTCGGCATAGACAGGAAGCCGGTGACCGTTTCAAAATTCGCCGGCATGATACTCATGACAGCGGGAACGGCGGTCATATCGCTGGTATAGGAAGTCGCGATGGACAGGATAAAGATAGCGAGCCTTCAGCTGAAGGTATGCGAAGACAAGTATGAGAATATAGAGAAGCTTGCAGAACTGGTCGCGGACGGCGCGGCGGACGGGGCGGACATCATCAGTCTGCCCGAGATGTGGAACTGTCCGTATCAGACGGAGAACTTCCCGCGCTATGCCGAGCCGGAAGGGGACGATTCATGGCTCGCGCTGTCGACGATCGCCCGGAAGAACTCTAAGTATATCGTGGGCGGTAGCATCCCCGAACTCGGAAGCGACGGCAGGGTGTACAACACCTGCTACGTGTTCGGCCGCGACGGCAGACAGATCGGCAAGCACCGCAAGGTCCATCTCTTCGACATCTATGCTCACGGCGAGCAGGTGTTCAGAGAGTCAGATACCCTGACGGGAGGGGACCGTTTCGATACCTTTGAGACTGAATGGTGCCGCATGGCTGTGAACATCTGCTTCGACATAAGGTTCCCGGAGAGTTCGAGGATACCGGCTCTCAGAGGGGCTAAGGTGATATTCAACCCTGCGTCGTTCAACATGACGACAGGCCCTGCGCACTGGGAGACCGTGTTCCGCCAGCGCGCAGTCGAGAACCAGGTGTACATGGTCGGGACCGCGGCGGCAAGGGACAGCGGCGCCTCGTATACGGGCTACGGCCACTCGATAATCACCGATCCGTGGGGAAGGGTCCTCATGCAGATGGATGAGAAGGAAGGCTCATGCGTCACGGAGATCGATCCGGCTTATGTCGACGAAGTGAGGAACAAACTGCCTCTTTTGGATGCGCGCAGGACAGATGTATATGATCTGTGCTATAATGACGTGTATCAGGAGGTGCGTGACGATGGCAAGCAATAAAACAGGCATCAGAAAAGCAAAAGCCAGTTCCGGGCCGGGTCTCGGCAGCGCGCTTCTCAGCATAGTTGCGGTCGGATTCACTCTGGGAGCTGCGCTTATCGGAGCCGCGGTCGCGCTCGGAGAAGCGATCGAAGGCATACAGGCCGACGGGCAGAAAAAGCTCGATGAAAGAAGAGCGGCTGACAGGGAAGAAGTCAGACGCATCATCGAAGCGGAATCAGGTGACGGCCGGCAGTAAAAAGGGGGTAAACAAATGAACGGTTTATTGGCATATGCACAGGAAAACAGCGGCGGTACTTCGACTATATCGTTTGTCTTTGAGATAGCTGCGATAGTCGGGCTGTGGATGATGTTCACAAAGATGAACGAGGACGGCTGGAAGGCCATCATCCCGTTCTACAATCAGTACAAGCTGTGCGAGAAGACTATGGGCGATCCGTGGTACTGGGTGAGACTGTTTGTGGTCATCATACCTTTCATCGGATGGATAGCATATTTCTATTTCAAATATCAGATCGGAAAAGCTGTGGCGAGGTCCTTCGGACAGGCTGACAGCTGGGCGTGGGGATATACCTTCCTCGAACCGGTATTCTACTGTATCACGGGATTCGGACAGTATAACTATTACGGCGTGATGGGAAGCGGCGACACCCGCACAGGCGATGCGCGCGTGGCAAAGACCGTCGATTTCGATGTTACGAAGACGGCTCCTGCCGAACCTGTCGTTACAGCGGCTCCTGCTGATCCTGCAGCTCCGACAGAGACGGTGATCAATGCAGCACCGGCTGCGGCGCCTGCTGAACCTAAAGAGGTGGAATTCGAATTCGATCCGTCGGACGATGTATCCGAGTGATCAGCTTCCGTACACGGAACCAGCAAATGAAAAGGATCGTCTCAGCTGAGGCGGTCCTTTTATTTGCGCAGGTTTTTGAGCACGGCTTCGAAGACTTCGGGGAGAGGAGAGTGGAACTCCATGTAGTCTCCTGTCGAAGGATGTATGAATCCCAGTGTGCCGGCGTGCAGCAGCTGGCCGCTCACTGCAACGCCCGCTACCTTCTGTGACTGCCTTCTCGGCCCGTACATCTCATCGCCCGCGAGAGGGTGGCGGATGTATGCCATGTGGACTCTTATCTGATGTGTCCTGCCCGTCTCGAGAACTGCCTTCACGAGCGTGTATCTGCCGAATCTTTCAAGCACTTTTATGTGTGTCACGGCGTTTCTTGCAGCTGCTCCTCCGACGGCATTCCTCATCCGGTTCTTCGGATCGCGTCCGATCGGAGCGTCTATCGTAAGCTCATCCTCCCTGATGTTGTCCAGAGCCAGAGCTGTGTATTCGCGGGTGACCGAGTGCTCTTTGAGCTGTGCGGCCAGGGACTCGTGGGCCGCGTCGTTCTTGGCGATCATCAGAAGTCCGCTCGTGTCCTTGTCTATCCTGTGGACTATGCCCGGTCTTATGACTCCGTTTATAGAAGAGAGCGAACCGCCCATGTGGTACATGACGGCATTGACTAAAGTGCCGTTCTGATTGCCCGGTCCCGGGTGTACGACCATGCCGCGCGGCTTATCGATCACAGCCACATCGTCATCTTCATATACTATGTCAAGAGGGATGTCTTCGGCCCTGACCTCGAGTATCTCAGGCTCGGGAACATCGATCACGACTGTATCTCCCTCGTTCAGAGCATGCTTTTTCGAGCTCACCGGACTTCCGTTCACGCTTACCAGGCCCTTCCCGATCAGCTTTACGGCGTAGCTCCTCGAGAGTTCGCCGGTATTCCAGCCTATGAATGCGTCGAGCCTTGCGCCTGCGTCTTCGGGAGAGACGGTGACGGTGATCCTGGTATCTTCCATCTAGGCCTCCTCTTCCCTGTAGAACAGAAGCAGAGCCAGCATCGTGAGGACGCATCCGCAGGTGACCGCGATGTCGGCCACATTGAATACGGCGAAGCTGCCGCACGAGATCATGTCGGTGACATATCCAAGCATGAGGCGGTCCGCCAGATTGGAGATGCCTCCCGCAGCGACAAATGTCAGAAGGACGGGGATCAGATCATGACCTGCTCTTGCTTCAGTTATGATGACTATAAGACATACGATGATGAGAACTGACGTGAGAAGTACCGTGATATACCTGTTGCCTTCGAACATGCTGAATGCCGTGCCGGTATTTCTTACATAGTACAAACTCATCCAGTCTCCGATGAGAGGGATCCTCTCGCCGGGCTGCATGTTTGTCCTTACCAGATATTTCGTTATCTGATCGGCTGCGATCACAAGCAGCGCGATCAGCGGATACATGATCTTTTTCATCGCTACAAAAGTATAGCATTATTTCAGCGTGAAAGCATTATTTCGATATTTAGGTATACGGAGCGGAGCGCAGATGATATACTGATGACAATGAAAAAGGAAAAAAGCGGACTCAGGAAAAAACTGGCGATAAGCATGACGCTCTTCGCGATACTGCTCATGGTCCTCATCGGAGGTCTTGTGTGCGGGCGCTATTATGCTGCCCGTATGAAAGGCTTCAACGATGACGCGTTTGAATTCGCCCGTACCGCGGCCGACATGATAAACGGAGACAAGGTCCAGGGCTATGTCGAAACATTCGAACGGGACAGCCATTACAACGGCATCCAGTCATATCTCAACTCCGCCCAGAAGGAGACCCTCGTCAAGTATTACTATGTGGTAATACCGCACGAGGATTACATGGTATATGTCTGGGATGCCGGAGACCCGGATGACGCATATACTCTGGGATTCCACGAAAAGTATCAGAGCGAAGAAGACAAAGAAGCGATCCTGGCTGCAATGACGGATGAACCGCCTGAAGAGGTGGTGATATCGGCTGATGACCTGTACGGATTCATAGCATCGGCGTATACCCCTGTATATAACAGCAAGGGAGAAGCTGTTGCCGTTGCGTGCGCGGATCTTCCGTTGCCGGGACTGATCAGAGGCATAGTGATATATCTCGCCATGCTGATACTGAGCGTTGCCGGAGCTACCCTGGTGGCGACGCTGATGCTTTATGCCTCTATCGACAAAGGCGTGGTCGGTCCGATAAGGATACTAAAAAACAGCGCCGAGAAGATGGTGGATAACCTCGAAAGCGATGAAGAGATAAACATCGACATAAAGACGGGCGATGAGATCGAAGACCTCGCGAACGCGTTCACCAAGATGGACGGAGATCTCAGAGAGTACATAAAGGATCTTTCGGTCATAACGGCCGAAAAGGAAAGGATAGGAGCCGAGCTCAATGTCGCGGCGGACATACAGAAGAGCATGCTTCCGCTCATATTCCCGGCGTTCCCAGATATCCCTGAATTCGATCTTTACGCGTCGATGGACCCTGCCAGGGAGGTAGGAGGGGACTTCTACGACTTCTTCATGGTAGACGAGGATCACATAGCTCTGGTGATGGCCGACGTTTCGGGCAAGGGCATCCCGGCTTCGCTGTTCATGATGATCTCCAAGATATTCATCAAGAACAATATACAGTCAGGGATGAGTCCTTCCGAGGCGCTCAAAAGGGCCAACGAGCAGCTGATCGAGAACAATACAGTCGAAATGTTCGTCACGGTATGGCTTGCTGTGTTCAATATAAGGACAGGGAAGGGCATCGCCGCCAACGCGGGGCACGAGCACCCGGCGCTCAGAAGAAACGGCGGTCTGTTCGAGATGATTAAATACAAGCACGCTCCTGCAGTGGGCATGATCGAGGGCATACAGTTCAAAGAGCACGAATTCGACCTCGCCGCCGGGGACACTCTGTTCGTATATACAGACGGAGCTACGGAAGCTACGAACGAATCCGATGAGTTCTTCGGCGAGGACCGCCTGCTTGCCGCTCTGAACGACTACCCTGATCAAGAGCCTGAGGACGTACTCATCTATGTGAAGAACTGTATAGATGAATTCGTAGGCAAAGCGCCGCAGTTCGATGACATCACCATGCTCGCCTTCAAGTATAACGGCTCGAAGCTGACGCTTGACGAAGTGCGCGACAACATGTGAGCCTGCGGCAGCCGGTATTATATAACAGCTTATGAACAAAAGATATGCAGATCATTACGGTCCTGCATATCTTTTTCGTTATGCTGCATTCTGCTTTTTCCGGTATTTAACTCTGGTCTATAATGCGGTATAATGCTCTTGTTTATTATCAACGGAAAGGAAAGGGACGAAAATGGCTTCTGATATAAGAGAAAAGATCATTGATGCTTCGTGGGCCCTGTTCAACGAAAAGGGCTTCGGAGAAACGACGATCAACGATATCATCAAAAAGGCGGATATATCAAAGGGAACGTTTTATTACTATTTCAGGAGCAAGGACAATCTTCTGGATACTCTGTCTGAGATACTCGACCGCGAGTATGAGAGGCTCGGCAGCGATGAGCCCGAAGGGATGGGCGCATTCGATAAGCTGATGTGGGTCAACTACGAAGTGCACGGATTCATCCAGAAAAGTATAGACTACAGGCTGTTCGCCTATCTTTATTCAGCGCAGATCATAAAGGAGACAGGCTCGAGCCTGCTTGACCGCAACCGCTACTACTTCAGATATATCGAGAAGATAATGGAAGAGGGCAGAAGGTCGGGAGAACTCACTGAGGAGATGTCGGTGAGCGAGATGGTAAAGTTCTTCAGCATGGGCGAACGGGCGCTCATAACAGAATGGTGCATGAACAATGGCGGCTTTGATCTGGGCGCATACAGCAGGGATCTGTTCCCGGTGATGATGAAGGGCCTGAAAAAATAAAAATACTATTGATAATTAATTGTCAGATTGGATATAATGATGGCAAGGAATTAGACCGCGGTCTAAAACACGGTTAAACTAGAGTCACAACGGAGGCATGAAATGGAAGAACGCGGAATGAATGCAAGGATAAAGGCTCTCAGAAAGGTGAGCATGGAGACACAGCCTCATATCGATCTCGAAAGAGCGAAGATCGAGACAGAGGTATATAAAAAGTATGAGGGCAAGGTGTCCCTCCCGGTACTCAGGGCCATGGTGCTCAAGGAGTACTTCAGCAAAAAGACTCTTTACCTCGGCGAGGGAGAACTCATCGTCGGCGAGAAGGGCAGGGATCCGCAGTCTTCGCCGACCTTCCCTGAGCTTACATGCCACACTCTTGAAGACATGTACATCATGAACGACAGAAAGGTCGTCAATTATACTGTCACGGATCAGGACCTCAAAGACCAGGAAGAGATCATCATTCCTTTCTGGAAGGGAAAATCCATGAGAGACAAGCTGCTTTCGAGCATGACTCACGAGTGGAGAAAGTGCTACGAAGCCGGCATGTTCACCGAATTCATGGAGCAGAGAGGTCCGGGACACACCTGCGGCGGCAAGAACGTATTCACAAAGGGATACGAGGAATATAAAAAAGAGATCCAGGATGCTATCGACGCGCTCGATTTCATGAACGATCCGGAAGCTCTGGAGAAGAAAGACGAACTCGAGGCCATGCTGATCGACTGCGATGCAGTGATGACTCTCGGAAGGAGATATCAGAAGCTTCTGGCTGAAGAAGCCGCGGCGTGCACGGACACTGTACGCAAGGCGGAACTCGAGCAGATGGTGAGCAACCTCGATGTGGTTCCTGCCCATAAGCCGGAGACATTCTGGCAGGCGATACAGCTCTACTGGTTCACGCACCTTGCGGTCACCACAGAGCTCAACCCGTGGGACGCGTTCAGCCCGGGAAGACTTGACCAGCACCTCATCCCTTATTACGAGAAGGACGTCGAAGACGGCATCCTCGACGATGAGAAGGCGCTTGAGCTTCTTGAGTGCCTGTGGGTCAAGTTCAACAACCAGCCGGCGCCTGTAAAGGTGGGAGTGACTCTCAAAGAGAGCGGCACATATACGGATTTTGCCAACATCAATACCGGCGGCATCAAGGAAGACGGCACCAACGGCGTCAACGCTGTCAGCTACCTGATCCTCGACTGCATGGACGAGATGAGACTGGTGCAGCCTAACTCGAACGTTCAGATATCGAAGAAGACTCCTCACAGGTTCCTGAAGAGAGCGTGCGAGATCTCCAGAAAGGGCTGGGGACAGCCGGCTTTCTACAATACTGATGAGATCGTGCAGGAACTTCTGAACGCCGGAAAGACCCTCGACGACGCGAGACAGGGCGGCTCATCCGGATGCGTCGAGACGGGAAGCTGGGGCAATGAGGCATACATCCTCACAGGATACCTCAACATCCCTAAGATCCTTCAGCTCACACTTTATAACGGATTCGACAACCAGTCGGGCAAGCAGCTCGGACCTGAGACCGGATATGCGTGGGACTTCAGCACTTATGAAGAACTATTTGATGCGTTCGCAAAGCAGCTCCATCACATGGTGGAAGTGAAGGTGCGCGGCAACAACGTGATCGAGAAGCTCTATGCCAATTACATGCCTGCTCCTTGCCTTTCGATCGTTACGAACGACTGCATCAGCAAGGGAAAGGACTACAACAACGGCGGCTCCAGATACAACACGAGGTATATCCAGGGCGTCGGCATCGGGACCGTCACGGACTGCCTCACGGCGATCAAGTACAACGTATATGACGAGAAAAAATTCACCATGAAGGAACTCATCGAGGCAATGGATGACAATTTCCTCGGTCACGATGACATCCTCAACATGGTGCAGAACAAGACTCCTAAGTACGGAAACGATGACGACTACGCTGACGATATCATGCAGGCTGTCTTCAAACTGTACAGAGACGAGGTCACGGGCAGACCGACTATGAGCGGCGGACAGTACCACGTCGATATGCTGCCGACTACATGCCACATCTACTTCGGCGAAGTCATCGGCGCTACTGCCAACGGCAGACTGGCCAAAAAGCCTGTATCCGAGGGCATCTCGCCTGAGAAATTCGCAGACACGAACGGCCCGACCGCCGTCATCAAGAGCTGCGCAAAGATGGACCACTGTTCGACAGGCGGAACTCTGCTCAACCAGAAGTTCACACCGAGCGCGATCGCAGGCGACACAGGACTCGAGAACCTCGCGAGCCTGATCAGATCGTACTTCGCGATGGACGGCCATCATATCCAGTTCAACGTCTTCGACAAGGAGACTCTGCTGGAGGCGCAGAAACATCCGGACGACTATAAGGATCTCATCGTAAGGGTAGCGGGCTACTCCGATTACTTCAGGAACCTCGACAGGGAACTCCAGGACGAGATCATCAACAGAACAGCGCAGAGCTTCTGACAGAAGAAGACCCTGCAGCGGGACGACCGCTGCAGGGTCAGTTTTGAAATTGTTGCTTTTATCAATTAAAAAAGCCATTTTTGTTTTTGAACACAAATCTACGCAAGTAACAAACAAAAAAGTGTTATTGTTTTGACAAAAAATCCTCAAAAGGGGTTTTAATAGGCGGTCAAAGAGATTATAATCATGGTCGCCAAATCAGTTATATATCAATGCATATGAGGTAATGAAATGGACAAAGGAAAACTTAACAGAATCAAGGCTAAGATGAAGGAGCAGGGAATGCCGCAGATGGTCATTTCCGATCCTCTTGCTATCTTCTATCTGACAGAGCACTGGATCCTCCCTGGCGAGAGATTCCACGCCCTGTACATCAATGTGAACGATGATGACCACTTCATCATCAACAAGCTGTTCCCGCAGAACGACGATCTCGGAGTTCCTATCACATACTACGATGACGTAGAGGACGGATGCGAGTACCTCGTTAAGTATGTAGACAAGAACGCTCCTATCGGTGTCGACAAGAACTGGCCGGCAAGATTCCTCCTGAGACTTCAGGAACTCGGCGGCGGCAGCGAATTCCGCAACGGTTCGATCATCGTCGACAAGGTCCGTCAGATCAAGGACGAGGCTGAGCAGCAGGCAATGAGAGAGTCCGGAGCCAAGCTCGACAAGGTTATGGATAAGCTCATCCCATGGGCAGCCAAGGGACTCACTGAGAGAGAACTCAATGCAAAGACTCTCGAGCTTCTCAAGGAAGAGGGGTTCAGCGGTCCTTCGTTCGACCCTATCACAGCTTACGCCAAGGGCGCTGCCGATCCGCATCACATCACTGATGACAGCAAGGGCAAGCACGGCGACTGCGTGATACTCGACATCGGCGGAATGTGGAAGAACTACGCTTCCGACATGACAAGAACAGTCTTCATCGGCGAAGTTTCCGAGAGACAGAAAGAGATCTATAATGTAGTTCTCGAAGCCAACAAGAGAGGTATCGCTGCTGCCAAGCCTGGCAACAGGATGAGCGATGTCGACAAGGCATGCAGAGACTACATCACAGAGAAGGGCTTCGGCGAGTACTTCACCCACAGAACAGGCCACTCGATCGGTCTTGAAGACCACGAGGTAGGCGATGTCTCGCTGGTAAACGACGAGATCATCGAGGTAGGACAGTGCTTCTCCGTAGAGCCTGGCATCTACATCTATGATGAGGGCATCGGCGTCCGTATAGAGGACATCGTGCTCATCACTGAGGACGGATGCGAGAGACTCAACGTATATCCTAAGGACGATATCATCGTAGTACCTGACGGAAAGTAGTCCGGGACAGAAAGGAAACTGAAATGGCTAAGATCACAGAAGGCTATATGCCGTTCAAGGGATATCAGACATATTACAGGATCGTCGGCGAGGAGTATAAAGGCAACGGCAAGGCTCCTCTGATCTGCCTCCACGGCGGACCGGGATCCACACACAACTACTACGAGGTGCTCGACAACGTTGCTGATGACGACCAGAGAATGATCGTCATGTACGACCAGATCGGATGCGGCAACTCGTATCTCGACGGACATCCTGAGCTCTGGAACAAGGAAGTCTGGATGGAAGAACTCTTCGAACTGAGGAAGTTCCTCGGACTCGACACATGCCACATCATCGGACAGAGCTGGGGCGGCATGATGCAGATCTGCTACGGAATCGACTACAAGGACGAGACGAAGGGCGTAAAGAGCTTTATAATCTCCAGCGGACATCCGTCAAGCAGCCTCTGGGAAAGAGAGGGACTCCGCCGCATCAAGATGATGCCGCAGGACATGCAGGATGCCATCAACCACGCTCTTGAGACAGGAGACTTCACAGGTGAGGCTTACCTCAAGGCTGTCGATGAGTACATGGACAGATACTGCAATTACTGGCTCGGAGAGGATGCTCCTGAGTGCTGCAAGAGACCTAAGAAGTCCGGCACAGAGGCTTATGTAGAGGGCTGGGGCCCTAACGAGTTCGCTCCTACCGGAACGCTCAAAGACTTCGAGTATATAGACAGACTCGGCGAGATCGAGATCCCGTCTCTCATCATGAGCGGTATCTCAGACCTCTGCTCGCCGCTCGTTGCAAAGACCATGCACGACGGCATCAAGGGTTCCAAGTGGATACTCTGGGAGAGAGCAAGACATACCTGCTTCGTCGACAGACACGATGATTACTGCGTGGAGCTGATCAAGTGGATGAACGACCACGACAAGTAGAGGAACACATACGCAAAATAAAATGGAACATTGAGCCGGAGCCTGAAAGACTCCGGCTCGGTATTGAGACTCAAAAGGGGATATATGCGAACTGAAACGAAAAAACCGGTCATAACCAAAAAAGCGGTCTCCGAACTCGTGCAGATGCTGATAGGAAACGCCATCTGCGCCTTTTCGGTGGTGTGCTTTGCGCTGCCGTACAAAATGGTGGTAAGCGGGATGAGCGGTATCGGCAGGATGGTCAACTACTATACAGGCCTTCCTGTCTCATATGTAGTCGGAGTATTCAACGTGGCGCTCTTTATAATCGGAGCAGCTGTTCTCGGCAGGAAGTTCGCAGCTACGATAGCGCTCGGCACATTTGCGTTCCCGATATTCATGGGGGTCTTCGAGCAGATGACCTACCTGCAGCACCTCGTCGAAGAGCCTATGCTCGCGGCGATATGCGCGGGCGTGCTCGACGGCATAGGCCTGGGCCTGGTGCTGAGGGTCGGCGGATCCACCGGGGGCATCGATGTGCCTGCAATGATACTCAACCGCAAACTGGGCTGGAAGCTGGCAACGGTGATGTCCGGCCTGGATATCGCGATATTCCTTCTGCAGATACCTATCACAAAGCCCGAAGGGATCATACTGGGCATACTCTACGCGCTCGTATACAGCGTCGTGATGGACAGGATGATAGTGCTCGAGCAGGGCGGCTACCAGATCATGATATGGACGGAAAAGCTGCCGGAGGTCAACGAGGAGCTCCTGGAGATCGGGTTCGGCACGACCCTTATCAAGGCCAGAGGCGGCTATCTCAGGGACGATAAAGAGGTCATACTCTGCGCCGCGAGCAACCGCAACTTCAATAAGGTCAAAAGGGCTGTCCTTTCGATCGATAAAAGCGCGTTCATGACCATTACGAGCATGAACGAAGTCAACGGAAACGGATTCACATACATGCTGGCAGACGAAGACTATGTGTCTGAGCTTGAGGACAGGCATGACGGCCGCGAACTGAGCGGCATCTGATCATTTGACTGAAAGAAGAATCAAGAAATGAACAAGAAACTATTTTCGGATATATTTCAGATGGTTGCGGGAAACATCCTCTGCGCTTTCGCGCTCGGATGCTTTGCTCTGCCGTTCAACATGGTAGTAAGCGGCATGAGCGGGATCGGCCGCATGGTAAACTACTATACCGGCATAAGCGTCTCGGTCGTAGTAGGCGTATGCAATATCGTTCTGTTCGTGATCGGATGGATTATTCTCGGCCACAAGTTTGCCGCCTCGGTAGCGATAGGGACCTTTGTGTATCCTACGTTCCTGGGGATATTCCAGAGCATCGGCACGCTGACTCATCTCGTGGATGATCCCCTCCTTGCGGCTATCTGCGCGGGAGTGCTCAACGGAGTGGGACTCGGTCTGGTAATAAGAGTGGGCGGATCCACCGGAGGCACTGACATTCCGGCCATAATACTGAACCGCAAGCTCGGATGGAAGGTCGCGCCCATACTGTACATCTCCGATGTCATAATATTCCTGATCCAGATACCTGTGACCGATACGAACGGTGTCATACTCGGCATACTCTACGCCCTGATATACAGCGTGGTCATGAACAAGCTGATCGTGATGGAGCAGGGCGGCATACAGCTCATGATATTCACCGTGAAGGTGAACGAAGTGAACGAAAAGCTGCTCAGCATGGGCTTCGGCACCACTCTTCTGAACGGCGCAGGAGGATACATGCACGATGATAAAAAGGTGATCTACTGCGTGGCGAGCACGCGCAACCTGAACAGGATCAAAAGGGCGATCATGTCGATCGACAGCACTGCTTTCATCACTATCGCCAGCATAAGCGAGATCAACGGAAACGGATTCACCTGGTATTTCAATCAGGAAAGATACGTGCCGGCGCTCAAGAACCGGCATGACGGACACAAGACAGGAGGGGCCCTGAATCCCTAGGTGTAATTGTGCCCGTACACAGTTTTTTCCGGCAGAATTATCATGAGGAACAAATTCTGAAACATGGCAAAAAAATGTGTACATTATGTGAAGTTAGTGTTAAAATGTTCACGAATTTTAATTGGGTATAGACCACGTTCTAAAAGAGGAGCTCAGCGCTTCAGGGGTGTCATCTTTTGAAGGTACACGTTAAATTAAAAGATTCGGACTATCTGAAATTCAGTGAGTATCAGCTGACACACAGCAGCCAGGGCAAAAGGACACTGCTTCTGCAGAGGCTGTCTCTGCCGCTTGTATCTGCGGCTATGGTCATCGCATTCATAGTCTTTCATGCAAGCACGAGAGCGCTTGTCATCGAGATCATTACCCTGGGCATAGCTTCTGCCATATGGGTGATCGGAGCGCCGGGCATGCTCAAAAGAAGCATGCAGAGGGACTTCTACAAGAAGAAGAACAGCGGCAGGCTTCCGTTCCGCGAGTCGTCCGTGCTGGATTTCGGCGAGGACGGCATCACAAAGATCAGCGGCAGCCACTCGGATATCACTCCTTACAGCAGCATCACGTCCATCGTAAAATCGGATGACAGACTCTTCGTCTTTACGGACGGGAACAACGGCTTCGTGATCCCGTTCAATGACGCAGCCAAAAACGGCCGCAAGGTCGCAAAGCTGCTCTCGCAGAAGACCGGACTTGAAGTCGAGGACGATCCTGCGGATCAATAGGTTATTTACACATACGCATCGTATGTTTAAATATAATTATTTTATAATCATATTAATGGAGGAACAACAATGTTAGAACAACTTAAGAAGTTCCCATTTGGTTTCATCGTATGCTGCCTTTCGTTCACATTCGAAAGACTCGCGTACTATGGCGGCAAGTGGGGAATCGCTGTATTTGTTGTACTTGAGGCTGCAAACGGCGGACTCGGACTTACAACAGAACAGGGCGCTATTTTCTCATCGCAGTTCGTAGCATGGACTTATATCACACCTATCATCGGCGGATTCATCGCTGACAGATGGGTAAGCCCTAGACTGCTCGTTCCTGTCGGAGAACTCCTGATGGCTGCCGGATGGTTTGCCATCTCCAGAGCAAACGGTGCCGGCGGAGTATGGCTGGCTATCATCCTGCTTGCTGTAGGTACAGGATTCTTCAAGGGCAACGTTTCCGGTATCAACGGAAGACAGTTCGATAACGACAAGGACACTCTGACTACCGCATTCTCGCTCCAGTACATGTTCGTCAACATCGGATCGTTCTGCGGAACTACATTCCTCGCACTGATCGCAACTCAGGGCGCAGGATACAGAGCAATGTTCATGGCATGCGCTGTCTTCATGGTCATCGACGCTGCATGGTGGCTCTTCGGTATGAAGTACCTCGGAGATGCCGGAAAGAAGCCGTTCCTTATCGACAACAGAACTGAGGATGTCGACAATGCCGATATCGAGAAGGACAAGAGAGCTCTCACAAAGCTCGAGAAGAACAGAGTAGTTGCTATCCTGGTACTCACATTCCTGTCCGGACTCTTCTGGCTGTTCTGGTACCTGCTGTACATGCCTGTATACTACGAGTTCGGTCCTGCATCGCAAGGCGGTATGGGATGGGCCAACTGGAACCTCGGAGCTAACTTCGAGATGCCTACAGCATGGTTCGACTCAATGAACGGACTGCTCTGCATCATCCTCGCACCTACACTTGCTGCACTCTGGAACAAGCTCAGCAAGAAGGGCAAGGACCCTTCAATGATGACCAAGACAGCTCTCGGCATCATGCTTCTCGGACTCGGCGTTGCCATGATGGTAGTCGGTGCCGGAATCTACAAGAGCACAGGCAAGCCTGTAGGCGTTTGGATCATCATCATGACAGCTATCCTGATGTCTGTCGGTGAGATGCTGTTCTCGCCTCTGGGCAACTCGTTCATCAGTGAATATGCACCTAAGAAGTACCTCGGAACTCTTCTCGGAGCATGGCCGTTCATCATCTTCTTCGCAGGACTTGCTTACGGCCCTCTCTACAACGCAATGAGAGGAAACTTCTCGAGATCCTTCCTGATCGCTGCTATCATCGTATTCGTGGCAGGAGCTCTGATGCTGCTGTTCAAGAACAAGTTCGAGGCAATGATCGAAGGTACCCCTGAGCAGCAGAAGGAACTCGCTGACGCTGACGCAGCGTAAACGAGGTCTGCACTCTGCAATGAATGTAATAACCTGCCGCGCAATGCGGCAGGTTATTGAATAAAGGTGGATTATATGTTCGGAAAGAAAACAGCTGTTATCTATTTCTCCCATACCGGAGTTACAAAAAAACTGGTCGAAAAATTCCCTCTCGAGGAGGGCGACAGAGCGGTAGAACTTATCCCGTCTGACCCTTATCCGAAATCATATTTCAAGACTCTTGCCAGAGCCAAGGTAGAGATAGAGGGCAATGTTTCGGTCGGTCTCGAGAACGGCAGGCAGAATCTGAAGGCTTATGATCAGATACTCATAGGATTTCCTATCTGGTTCTGGACATGTCCTAAGGCTGTGACGTCTTTTCTCAGTGAGAACGATCTTAAGGGCAAGACCATATATCCTTTCTGCACCAGCGGAGGGATACAGATCACCGAGGCGGTCGACGAGATCAAAAGGAATGCTGACGGAGCGACTGTAAAGAAAGGGAAGAGATTCAAACGCTATTCCGAAGAAGAACTTAAAAAGTGGCTTGATCAGTAAGATCATGATGATTATGCACCGGTGCACAATGTTTTTGTGCATCGGTCAATTGATTTTTACAAGGAGAAACTGAAATGAAACAGGAGATCACAGAGCTCAGAAAGCTTATGAAGGGAGAAGGCATCGATGTCTACTATATCCCTTCCGGAGACTTTCACAGCTCGGAGTATGTAAATGACTATTTCAAGGCCCGCGAGTTCATGAGTAACCTTACAGGCGAGGCAGGAGACCTGCTTGTGACTGAGGACGGCGCATGGCTGTGGACTGACGGAAGATACTTCCTCCAGGCCGAGACACAGCTTGCCGGGACAGGTATCGAACTCATGAGAATGGCTGAGCCGGGGGTCCCTACGATCGAGGAGTTCCTGACTGAGCTCGTAAAGAAGGCCGGAGGGAAGTACGTCATCGGATTTGACGGCAGAGTCGTGCCTGCGGCATTCGGCCTCGCGCTCGAAGAGATGTTCGGCGGAGATGAGTGGAACGTCAGCTTCAGGACAGACAAGGATCTCGTGGACAGGATCTGGAAAACGAGACCTGAACTCAGACCAAGCGAAATATGGGACTTCCCTGTAAGCTCGGCAGGGCTCGATACGACAGACAAGCTCGCTGCTGTCAGAAAAGAGATGAAGAAGCAGGGCACTGACTACATGCTGATCACAGACCTCATGGAGTCCGCATGGCTCTTCAATCTGCGCGCCGCAGATATACTCTACACTCCTGTGTTCTTCTCGTTCACTCTGGTTTCGCAGGACGATGTCAGACTGTACGTAATGGACGGAGCTTTGAAGAAGGGACTTCCGGACAGGCTTTCGTTCGTCCAGGTCAGGGACTACAGTGATATCTACACGGATGTTTCTAAGCTCGATCCTTCAAAGACCATATGGTATGATCCGAATTCGTGCAATTACGAGCTGTATAACTGCATGCCTGCAGGCATGAAGAAACACGATGCTCTCACAGCTGTCGCTCTCATGAAGATCATAAAGAACGACACAGAGATCGCAAGCACGAAGCACGCCCACATCAAGGACGGCGTTGCGGTAACGAAGCTGATCAAGTGGGTCAAGGACAACGTAGAAAAACAGCAGCTGACAGAGATCAGCGTGGCAGACAAGCTCGAGAAGATCTGCCGCGAACAGGAGGACTGCTTCGATCTGTCCTTCGAGACTATCTCCGGCTACGGCCCTAACGGAGCCATCATCCACTACGCGCCTACACCTGAGACAAATGCAGACATAAAGCCTGAAGGCTTCCTGCTTCTCGACTCCGGAAGGCAGTTCATCGACGGCACCACGGATATCACCAGGACCATCGCGGTAGGACCGCTCACACAGGAGATGATCGACGACTATACCTATGTCCTCAAGGCTCACGTGGATGTGCATCTTCTGAAGATGACACCGGGCATGAACGGACTAGATCTCGATGCTGCCGGCAGAAAGGCGCTGAGAGAGGTCGGACTCGATTACAAGCACGGCCTTGCGCACGGCGTAGGTCATGTGCTCGGAGTGCATGAGGGACCTAACACCATCAGAAGAGTGCCGAAGCCTATAGACATCAAGGCGGGCATGGTGATGTCCAACGAGCCGGGCGTATACATCGACGGAAAGTTCGGGATCAGAACAGAGAACCTCATGATCTTCAGCGAAGACGGAGAGGGCAATGTAGTAAACGAGCCTCTTACATGCGTTCCTTACGAGAGAGAAGCCATCAACAAGTCTCTGATGACAGAAGAGGAGATCGCATGGGTCGATAATTATCACGCATGGGTAAGGGATACACTTGTCCCGCTGCTCGATGATGAGACTGCAGAATTCGTAAAGCAGCAGACCATGCCGCTGTAACCGCGGGGAGGACAGACCTGAAATGACTGAAAACGCAAAGAGAGTCGCAAAGCTCAGAGAGCTGATGAAGGCTGAAGGGATAGACGCATATGTCATCCCTACAGCCGACTTCCATCAGAGCGAGTATGTAGGGGAACACTTCAAGGCAAGAGCTTACATCACGGGATTCACAGGATCATACGGCACGGCCGCGATCGCCATGGATGACGCAGGACTGTGGACCGACGGAAGGTATTTCACCCAGGCCAATACCGAGCTCGAGGGAAGCGGCGTGCATCTCATGAAGATGTTCGTCGACGATACTCCTTCGACTACGGAGTGGCTTGCGCAGACCATCCCTTCCGGAGGCAGGGTCGGATTCGACGGAAGAGTCCTGTCCATGGGAGAAGGCCAGGAGTATGAAGAGGTGCTCGGAGCAAAAGGCATAGATATCGAGTACATGGTCGACCTCGTCGACGATGTATGGGAAGACCGTCCGCCGCTTTCGGAGAAGCCGTGCTTCTACCTCGAAGAGAAATGGACGGGCGAGAGCACCGCAAGCAAGCTCGCAAGAGTACGCGCGAAGATGGACGAGTGCGGCGCGACCGTGCACATCATAGCCTCGCTGGACGATGTCTGCTGGCTTCTCAACTTCAGAGGCGATGATATCGATTTCTTCCCGCTTGTGCTCTCATACGCGACAGTATGGAAGGACCACGTCGATCTCTACGTGGACGGGCGCAAGCTCAACGATGAGATCAGAGCGCACTTCGCAGAGGACAAGGTGATCGTCCATCCGTATAACGACATATACGAGGACGTGAAGAAGATCGGCGCGGACGAGACCGTCCTCATCGATCCGATGAAGATGAACTACGCTCTCTACAAGTCTCTGCCTTGCAAAGTGGTCGAGGGCCCGAATCCGACGATCCTCATGAAGGCCATGAAGAATCCTGTCGAGATCGAAAACATAAAGAAGGCCGAACTCAAGGACAGCGTGGCTCTCACAAAGTTCATATACTGGGTAAAGAACAACTACGACAAGACCGAGATCACGGAGCTTTCGGCTTCGGACAAGCTCACCTCGCTCCGCAGGGAGCAGGAGGGATACATCAGAGATTCGTTCGAGCCTCTCCAGGCGTTCGGAGAGCATGCAGCTATGATGCATTACTCGCCGAGTCCTGAGACCGACGTCTTACTGAAGGAAGGGGAGATGCTCCTCTCGGATACAGGCGGCGGTTATTATGAGGGATCGACGGATATAACGAGGACTACGGTGCTCGGCCATATCGGACCTCAGATGAAGAAGTACTACACGGCGGTATTCCGCGCCATGCAGCACCTTTCGGCGGCCAACTTCCTCTACGGGAACCACGGATGGTCGCTTGACGTGCTCTGCCGTCAGCCGGTCTGGGATCTCAACAAGGATTTCCAGTGCGGGACAGGCCACGGCTTCGGATATCTCGGGAGCATACACGAGCCGCCTACGGGTTTCAGATGGTACATCGTCCCTTCGAAGAACGAGCATCATCAGTTCGAAGAGGGAATGTGCGTGACCATAGAGCCGGGCATCTATGAAGAGGGAGACTTCGGCATCCGCATCGAAAACAACGTGGTGACCGTAAAAGGCGAAAAGAACAGGTACGGGCAGTTCATGCACTTCGAGACCATGACATTCGTGCCTATCGACCTCGATGCTATCGACCCTGAGGAGCTGACAAGGTCTGAAAGGGAGTGGCTGAACGACTACCACAGACAGTGCTATGAGAAGCTCAGCCCGTTCATGACGGATGAAGAAAACGAGTGGCTCAAAAAGTATACGCGCGCGATCTAGCGTGCTCAGGCAGATGACGTTATAAAAGATTTACATGATGGAGGACGATATGGGAGTATTGAATGATATCGAGCCTAAAGAGGTGTTCAGACAGTTCGAAGCTCTTTCGCAGGTGCCGAGAAGAACATACAGATGTGACAAAATAGGCGACTACTGCGTGGAATTCGCGAAGAAACACAGGCTTGAGTATGTCCGCGATGAAGTGGGCAATGTGGTTATTTACAAGCCGGGCACAGCCGGTTACGAGGACTCTGAGCCTGTCATACTGCAGGGCCACATGGACATGGTGGCAAGCAAGACACCGGAATCCGGCCACGACTTCGACACGGAACCTCTCGAGATCTTCGTGGAGGACGGATACATAGGCGCTAAAGACACGACGCTCGGGGGAGATGACGGAATAGCGCTGGCATATGCCATGGCCATACTCGCGAGCAAGGATATCCCTCATCCTCCTGTAGAGGCGGTGTTCACTGTAGATGAAGAGATCGGTATGGGCGGCGCTCACGCGTTTGACACATCCCTTCTTAAAGGCAGAAAGTTTCTGAACATCGACGGCGAGGAGGACGGCGTTTTCACTGTCGGCTGCGCCGGAGGCATGGTCTGCGACGTGGTGATCCCTGTGTCCCGCAGAGAACGTAACGGCGTCCGCGTGACCATAAGCTCAAAGGGTTATATCGGGGGCCACTCCGGCAACGATATCCAGAGGCAGAGAGGCAACGCCATCAAGGACATGGGGCGTATCCTGTATGCGCTCTCAAAAAAGATAGACTTCTCGCTGCTTTCGGTCAACGGAGGCAATGCCGCGAACGTGATCGCGCAGTACTGTACGGCTGAAGTGGTGATGAGCGCCGACAGGGCCGGGGACTTCGTAGAGAGGCTCAACGAGCTCATTGATACCATCAAAGACGAATACGCGGGCAGCGAGCCTGATCTTGACATCAGCGCAGAGATCGGCGAAGAAGACGAGCACAGCGTCATGAACTGGGAGAGCACAGTGAACATGATCTGGTTCCTGTACGGAGCGATCGACGGAGTGCAGGCGATGGACCGCAATGTGGAAGGCTCTGTCGAAAGCTCGCTCAATACAGGCATCGTCGCTACTGCAGACGCGGAATGCAGGGTCACATATCAGATGAGAAGCTCCATACTGAGCAAGATGGAGGAAATGCTGCTGAGACTCGGCATGTGGAGCGAGATCGCCGGCGGACATGTGGATATCGATTCATCGTATCCGGCATGGCCGTACAATCCTGTATCCGAGCTGAGACCGCTGATGGTCGAGACATACAAAGAGATGTTCGGCGAGGAGCCTGTGGTGGACGTGATGCACGCGGGACTCGAAGGCGGGATACTGATAGGCAAGGATCCTGATCTCGACATAGTGACGTTCGGACCGGAAATGCTGAACGTGCACACGCCGGGAGAGAGGCTCAGCATAGAGTCGACGGCAAAGAACTGGGAATTCCTGAAGGCCGTTCTCGCAAAGCTGAAATAAGCCGGATAAACCGTAAAAAACTGTAATGTAATAATGACGTCCCCGGGGCATTTACTGCCGAAGGGACGTCATTTACTTTGTCTGAATAAGAGCCGGCTGATGCAGCGCTACTTCTTTCCGAGCTCCTTCGCGCGGTTCGTTGAATTGACCACTGTGTCGATGAATGCGCCTCTAACTCCGTGCTCTTCGAGGGTCTTCATGCCTACGATGGTGTTTCCGCCCGGCGAGCAAACCTGATCTTTGAGGAATCCCGGATGCTGGCCTGTCTCCATGACCATCTTGGCAGCTCCCATGACTGTCTGAGCGGCGAGCCTCTGTGCTGTCGCGCGAGGGAGACCCTTTACGACTCCGCCGTCTGCGAGTGCTTCGATCACGAGGTAGATATATGCAGGGCCTGCTCCCGAAAGGCCGCAGGCTGTATCGATGAGATCCTCAGGCATCCACTCGACGATGCCGATCGACTCAAAGAGCTTCTGAGCGAATTCCTTTTCCTCTGCAGTGAGGTCCGTGCCGGAATCGAGCGCGAATGCTCCGCATCCAACGAGGGCAGGGGTGTTAGGCATGAGCCTCAGGAGCCTGAACTTGCCGCCTGTCATCTCGCGTATGCTGTCTGTTGTAAGGCCGGCCATTATGGATATCATGGCTTTTCCATCCAGAGTGTCGCCAAGCTCCGAAAGAGCAGCTGCTGCATACTGAGGCTTTACGCATGCGACCAGGATATCGACGAATCTGCCGAGCTCCTCATTGCTGCCTGCGATATGACAGCCCATTTCTCTGTATTTTGTTTTGATAGCTTCGGAAAAATCGCTTACATAGACATCTTCAGCTTTGACAACGCCTGTCTTGATTGCGCCGGAAAGGATAGCTCCGCCCATTGCGCCTGCTCCCAGGAATCCGATTTTCATTTAAGTCCCTCCATTCGATCACTGTCGTTATGATTACTTGTTAAACCGCAGTCTAAACCACGTTACAGTGTAATTTTATACCTTTTGAAGTGTAAGTCAATAAGAGTATGAAGACTTATTTCTCTACCTCTTTTTTGATCTCTTCTGCTGCATCATCGACGGCTTCCTTGACCTTTTCTCTGACCTCGTCGACCTCTTCCTTGTATTCCTTTGCAGCCTCTTTTGACAGTTCTTCGATCTTGTCCCTGAGCTCATTGATCTCTCTGGTAAAGTTGTCTGCCATGGCCTTAGTCTCGGCCTTCATCTTCTCTTCGAATTTGTCATCCGTGACAGTGTCTACGAACTGATCGACGCCTTCCTTGAATTTGAGAAGAGCTGCCTTTGTGACCTGTTTTGTTCCTTTAGTGATAAGTTTCAGACCGTCTTTGATTTCTTCGTTCATTTCAGTTTCTCCTTTGCATAAAAATCAGCTGAAGCATATAGAATCAATAATACGATTATATCATAAAAGTCCTGCCGGAGATCCATCCGTCAGGACTTATGGTGGTCTGTGCGAGGCTCGAACTCACGACATCATGGTTTATGTACTTCGTTGAAATTTCAAGGGGTAAAGAGAGAATAGTCTAATATTAAGATAAAATTAAGATAATATCGCTGCAAAAAAAGACGCCACTCGCAGTCCATGAAGGTCTACAAGGGCGCTTTGTTAGCACCTCACATACACTGCACGTGGGTGCCATAGCCAGCTGTCTAAAAAGACTCCGCTTGGCATCTTTATAATATCATGCGTGTCAATAATAAACTCTTAGTGTATTGATCGCGTCTCTTTTCGCCTGATCTTCGACATTTATGTAATATTTCGTGGTGGTCAATATGTTGTCATGCCCCATTAACTTACTAACTGTCTGAATAGGCACTCCGGCAGCTGCCAGCCTGGATCCGAAAGTGTGCCGGAAAACATGAAAGCCTTTCGGCTCGATCTCAAGAGAGCTGCACAGCTTCACAAACTGTTTCCTGATCGCAGACTTGTAATATAAAGCTCCTGTGCCGGTGGTAAAGATATTGTTTGTCTTGTAGCCGGCTTTTTTCATTTCTGCTTCATGCCATTTCTTATGATCTGCGACAGCTTGCAGAGTTTCCTCTGAGAGAGGAACACTCCTGACGCTGGAGCTCGTTTTAGTGCTGCCGATGATCAGATCTGTTTTCTCTCCGGATCCTCTCACCGGTGCGATCTCCTGGAGCGCCTTGCTGATCCGGAGCTGATCTCCGCTTATATCCTCATAGGTGAGAGCCAAAAGCTCACCGATCCGGGCGCCGGTGTTTATTGCCAGGATAATAAGCAGCCGGATCCGGTTGTCTTTTGGTATATCGTTCATGAGCTTTTTAAGCTCCTGATCCGTGAATACTTCAATGCTCTGATCAGATCTCTTTTTCTTTGCAGCCGGCAGAATGAGATCCCCGGAAATATCAGCAGCGATATTTTGCGCTGCCAGGTATTTATAGAAGCGCCTCAGGAACTTTACAGCCTGTCTTTTCGTGCTGGCACTCACCGATGAAGAGGAGAGAGCGAGCTGCAGATCTGCGCCGGTGATCTCCCTTAGTGGCTGCCCGGAGATCTTGCTGTCTGAAAAAATGCTCTTGTATGCGTTGATGTAGAGCGTTTTAGTATTCCCGGAAAGCTGATCATTGACAGCCAGCACGTTATCCTGGAACCACTCAGCGAGCTCACCGAACGGCTTTTTAGCGTCCAATGAAGAGGTCTGCACATAATCTTCATACTTTTGGAGCGCTTCTTTTTTGCTCTTACCATAAAACAGCCGGTAATCTGCTACCCATTTACCGGCTTTATTTTTCTTCATGCCGACTTTACGCCGGAGCTGATAATATTCTCTTCCGTTGATCGTGCAATTGGTTTTATTTGCCATTGTTTACAATCTTCGCTGATCTCATAAGTTTTTCAAAATTGAAATCTATGAACTCTCCGGATCCGTCAACGGCTGCCGTGAATGATTCATCTGTTACGGCATATTCAATATTTGTTTTCTTGTCTACCAGGTGAATAAATCCGTCCTCTTCATCCGGGAGTATCCAGGAATAACCGGCAATAGCGCAAATATCAGAAGCTCTGCTGATCTTTTCATTAGCTCTATCAATTGCCATATTGGACAGAGCTGCTTTTTCGCTGCTGCTGGCACTCTCAAAGCTGTCTTTGTCTATCAGCTCAAAGACAGAACAATTCAAAGCAGCTGCTATCTTTTCAAGCGTGCTTAATTGTGTGTTATTTTCAGGTCTTTCAATCTGAGAGAGCGCTGACGGAGCTATATGTAATTTTTCCGCGAGCTCTTTCTGTGATATTCCTTTTTCTTTCCGTATTTCTTTGATCCTTGTTTTCATGCTTTTCACTCCTGTTTCACAAAAAGATTATAGCATATTGCAGAATTAACATACAACTTAAAAAATACATCTTGACATTCTGTTGCAACTTAATTATAGTATTGTCATCAGCTAAAAATTAAGTTTTAACAGAATTGCGAGGTTAAAAATGAAATTAGACGTTGAAAAAGTAAAACTTGCACAGGCACGATCAGGGCAGAGCCTCACGACAGCAGAGAAGCAGCTCCTGGTCAGAGCAAAGCAAGGGAAAAAGATTTACCCGGAAACTCTACATAAACTGTCACAGAAGCTTAACTGTGATCCGGAGTATCTGATCGTGAGGTGATCTCATGCAGACACTAAGGACAGCGAAAGCAGCAGCGGATTATTTCAGAGAACGTGATCCGGATAGTACGTTGACAGAGTACACGATCCGCAAATGGATGGATGACGGAGAGCTGCCTTTCATCCAGGTAGGGAAGAAGAGGATCACAAGTATTGAAGCTATTATGAATCATATTGATCAGAAGTTAAGGACAACAGGGCATGAGTAAAGAGAACTTAGAAAAAATAATGGACGCGCTGCCGGAAGAAGAACAGCACCGGCTCAGCGAACAGGCAGCACAGCCATTAAAGGGCAAGAACACTATCCCGGTATTGAATCCGATCACGGCAAAGGATCTCCAGGAGAAAAAGATGCCGCCGCTTGTATGGGTAGTGGATGACATTCTGCCGGTAGGTGTGTGCGTCCTGGCAGCTAAACCAAAACGCGGAAAATCGTTCTTTGCTCTCGATCTGTGCCTGTCTGTCTGTAACGGATTCGATTTTCTCGGATATAAAACACACCCGGGAGCGTGCCTGTATTTCGATATTGAAAGCGGACAGCGCAGACCGAAAGACAGGCTGGAGAAAATGCTGAAAGGCAAATTAGCTCCGGCGAATCTTTACATAGTGACAATGGAAGAACTGGAGAACTCGGAGCATGAAGCCGGCAAAGCTTTGAAGATCGGATCCGGTTTTGAGATCTTGCTTGATGGTTTTCTTAATGATCATCAGGAAATAAAGCTTGTTGTCATAGATATACTGGCAAGAGCGCGACAGGGTAAAAAGAACAAAGAGGATGATTATGAGCGCGACTATAGGGATTTTGGCGAGCTGATCAGGATCGCAAATAATCATAAAGTCTGTGTCATGTGCGTCATGCACAACACTAAGACAGAGCACTCTGATCCATTCGATGATATACAAGGCTCTGCCGGTGTCATGGGATCACTTGACACAGCTATGGTGATCCAGCGAACAAATACAGAGGACAATGACAGCACTCTGTATATCAGAGGACGTGACATAGAAGAACAGGCGCTGGTCATGTCATTTGACAATGGCAAGTGGATAAGAAGAGGAACACAGGAAGAGGTCGAACGGCAGCAGCTGGAAACTGAATATAAAGGCTCACCAATTATTCAGACTATAGAAGCTTTACTGAAAGATCAAAGCGAATGGAAAGGAACTCCTAAAGAACTAATAACCGAAAGTATTTACAAAGGCACTCATATTGGTTATTCCCCGAAAAAAACCGGAGAAGAAATCGGCAGATTTTGGTCTATGTTAGAGCGTGATTATTTAGCGCGTTATCTTGGACATAAAACTAAAGGTAATACATATCTATTTAAAAGAAAATAACATTCATAACATTCATAACATTCA
>JAFRFA010000165.1:0-18156 GCA_017434585.1 Mogibacterium sp.
AGGATAGTTATCGGTCATTTCGAATATGTCTGTCCTTAGGGTTTTGAAGGGGTGAAGTTTTTCGCCAAGTAACAGAGGAAGAATCATCCTCTGGATCGGAGGCAACTATGACAGACAGTCAAATCAATCAGATAACCATAATGAGGCAGCAAGGCGCATCGTATTCTGCTATCGCTAAGGCTATGAAACTGTCTCAAAACACCGTTAAATCGTACTGTTTGAGACACGATATCCGAAACCTTAGTCCGGGAGCGCGGAAGACGTATGCGATCGGAGATATCACCCAATGTGAGAACTGCGGTGGCGAGGTGGTGCAGTATTCACTAAAAAGATACAAACGCTTCTGCTGCGATGCCTGCAGAACCACATGGTGGAACCACCATCCGAATCTCATTACCAGGAAGGCGGTGTATGAGCATACCTGCAAACACTGTGGCCGGCCCTTCCGGGCATATGGCAATGCCCGGAGAAAGTACTGCAGCCACGAGTGCTACATCGCAGATCGCTTCGGAGGTGAGTCTTGTGAATAATGAGCTTATGTATCAGACTACAATGCATGTTGCTCGCGAGCTTCACAAAAAAGGGCTGCTTTCTACCGACGAGTACAAAGACCTCGAGGCTGTATTTACCGAGAAATATAAACCCACACTTGGCGTATTAATCTCGTCCTTATCACTTGACTATCAGGGCAAACAGAGTGATGTATAGACGCTGAGAGGAGGAGACGATATGCCTAAGATTACAAGGTTACAGCCGGCAGCGGTTCTCAAAAGACCAACAAAAAGAGTAGCCGCTTATGCCAGGGTGTCTAAGGAGACAGCGCGCACAATGCACTCGCTGTCATCACAGATCAGCTACTATAACAAGCTCATACAAAGCAACCCGGAATGGGAATTCGCAGGGGTGTATGCTGACGAAGCTATATCCGGTACAGGCACAGAAAAGAGGGAAGCGTTCAGAAGTCTTATAAATGACTGTGAGGCGGGAAGGATAGATATCGTACTTACAAAGTCTATAAGCCGCTTTGCCAGAAACACGGTCGATCTTCTTGAGACGGTCCGGCACCTAAAGGATATAGGTGTGGAGGTCAGGTTCGAGAAGGAAAGCATCAATTCGTTAACTGCTGATGGAGAACTCATGCTGACGATATTGGCCTCTTTTGCACAGGCCGAGGTCGAGACAATGAGCCAGAACATCAAGTGGACGATACGGAGGAGGTTCCAGAAGGGACAGCTAAACGGATGCTGCTCTTTTCTTGGTTATAGATGGGATGATTCACAGAAGAAACTGATAGTTGTCCCGGATGAGGCGGAGCTCGTCAGACGCATCTTCAATATGTATTTGTCGGGGAAGTCACTGCAGCAGATAGTTAATGCCTTGGATGATGGTGGTATAAGCGGCAAACGCGGCGGCAGAATCCAGAAAACGACCGTAAGCCAGGTACTGCAGAACATAAGCTACACAGGAAACCTTCTGCTTCAGAAGACCTATTCATCAGATCCACTAACAAAGAAGGAACGCAAGAACAATGGGGAGCTGCCGCAGTACTACTCAGAGAATACACATGAAGCCATCATCGATATGGCTACGTTCCAGGCTGTACAGAAGAGGCTCGAACACATGCAGGAAGTAAGAAGCTCCGAGTGCTATGAAGAGAGGCCTTTCACCAGAAAGCTTGTTTGTAACTGCTGCAGCAGCTGGTACACGCGCAAGAGGACCAAGAAAAGTAACGGCAATATGTACTACGCTTGGATCTGCTGGCGGCATAAGGAGTATGGATCAAAGGAGTGCCCTGGAAGAGCGATATCTGAAAAGAAGCTCATGGCATATTCGTGCGATGTCCTTGGCTGGGATAGTTTTGACGGAGATGCATTCAGGGACCTGGTAGACAAGGTGATAGTCAAAGAGGAAGGACTGGAGTTCTTTATGAGTGACGGGAGCAGGAAGGAGGTCGCCGATGTCAAATGTCACCATTATTCCGGCAAAGATAGATAAGCGGACGGCCATGCCGATCCACAAGGTAAAGAAGCGCAGGGTTGCCGGCTATGCGAGAGTATCTACTGACCACGAGGAACAGGCCTCAAGTTATGAGGCGCAGGTGGATTACTACACTGCGTATATAAACAGCCGCGACGATTGGGAGTTCGTGGGCATATATACAGATGAAGGCATCAGTGCCACAAACACAAAGAAGCGTGAGGGCTTCAGGACTATGATCTCTGATGCGCTGGAGGGCAAAATAGATCTGATCATAACAAAGAGCGTGAGCAGATTTGCCAGGAACACCGTAGACAGCCTTACAACGGTGAGACAGCTCAAGGATGCAGGCATCGAGATCTATTTTGAGAAGGAAAATATCTGGACGCTCGATTCCAAAGGCGAGCTGCTTATTACCATCATGAGTTCACTGGCCCAGGAGGAGAGCCGGAGCATTTCTGAAAATGTGACATGGGGGCACAGAAAAAGGTTTGCTGACGGTAAGGTGAGCTTCGCATATAGCAACTTCCTCGGACTCGACTACGACTGGGATAATAAGAAGCTCGTCGTTAATGAGGAGCAGGCAGAAGTGGTCCGCCTGATATTCAGACTGTTCCTCGAAGGGCTGACACCGCATGCCATAGCAAAAGATCTGACACGGAGGGGCATCAAGTCTCCGATGGGAAAGGACATATGGCGCCAGGGTACCGTGGATCGCATCCTCAGGAATGAGAAGTACAAGGGAGACGCGCTTTTGCAGAAGCAGGTGACTGTGGACTTCCTCCAAAAGAAGGTGAAAAAGAATGAGGGAGAGGCGCCTCAGTACTATGTGAAAGATAATCATGAAGCGATCATCGAACCGGAGATATTCGATATGGTGCAGGTGGAGCTTGAAAAGCGTAAGAACAGCACCCACAGGTACAGCGGAGTCAGCATTTTCTCCAGCAAGATCAAGTGCGGCGATTGCGGAGCATATTACGGCTCAAAGGTATGGCACTCAAATGACAAGTACAGGAGGGTAATCTACCGATGCAATAACAAATACAAAGGGTGCACTTGCCAGACACCGCATGTTACAGAAGAGGAAGTAAAAGAGGCGTTCATCAAAGCTCTTAATGAGCTTCTTGACGGCAAGGATGAGATCCTTGCAAATGTGCAGCTGATCAAAAGGACGCTGTGTAACACGACCGATCTGGAAAAGCAGAAGAATGCATTGGAGCAGGAGCTTGATGTGATCGTCGATATGACAAAGAACACCATCTCTGAGAACGCAAAGGTGGCCCAGGACCAGAGTGATTACCAGGAAAGGTACGAGGGCCTTGTACAGAGGTATGACTCGGTAAAAGAGAGCCTCGACAAAATCGTCAGCCAGATAGCTGATCGTAAAGCAAGGGCAGCCAGCTTCACAGAATTTTCTAAAGAACTGAAAAAGCGTGATGGAGTGGTAGCAGAGTTTGATGAGAGGTTATGGGGCAGCCTGGTTGAGTGCGTTACGATCGGCAGAAAAAAGGAGATGGTTTTCCGCTTCCGGGATGGGACAGAGATAACGATTCAGGGATAGAACTTGTGTGACAGGCATCCTGCTTCGGCAGGGTGTTTTTCATTGAAAAAATAATTATAATAATAAGCAAGATAACTGGTGCACTATCAAACGGTATTGGTGCATCGTGTGGATTGTATCAATCCCGCTCTGACAGGGGACGACATATTCACGACAGGCTCGACTGTGGATGAGATCGCGTCGCTGCTGAAGGGAGCCGGCGCCCGGCGGGTGGATTTTCTGGCCTATGCCGGCGGAGCCGATATGATAGTGTCGTAGAATCTGACAACCCCACTTTCATGCGCTTTTTTACACTTTCGTGCAAACAGCATTGTAACTTGTGTATAACCAAAGTAGAATGCCGGTATACAAATTTCAGGCCGGGCCTGTTAAGAGGGAAAAGCGGGGGTGTGAAAATGAAAAGAGAAATAATAAGAAAGAGAAGCGCTTTATCGACAGTCACGGCGCTTCTTATGGTGCTCATGATGACTGTTGTTATGACGATTGCAGGTACATTCGCGGTATTCGCGGATGATACAGATCCTGATCCGTGGCAGACAAACAACAGAATAAGAGATGTCAGTGAAAAACAGGAGATCACGTTCAGAGGCGAGGACCCGAATAACGGCCCGCCGCCTGCGCCGCCGCTGCCGGGCCATGGACCGGGCAACGATCATGACGCAGATCCTGATGATATTTCCGGCACGGATGAAAGTCCCGGCTCACCGAATCTTTCGGATTTCGGTGACGATGGCGGCATAGGCAATATGTATCCGGAATTAGGCGGCGGAAACAATAATAACAACAATGATAACCACGAGATAGACAATACTTCCGGCGACGGCTCAGGTTCCGGCCCGTCTGAAGATGATCAGCTCAGCAGCGGTCCGCCTGAAAAAGAGGTCGAGGAGACTGATGTTCCGGAAAAAAATAAAACAGGAGATATGAAGATCGAAGGAGCTGCTGACACCGCAAATGATCAGCCTGAGACCGGTGGCAATGCCGTTATCAGAGTAACGGACAAGGCTTCCGGCACTTCGGAGGACTACGGTAAGGATAAGAGCGGTACGGATATAACGGAGGTTTCCGGAAGCACGGGCAGCAGCGGTGTATCCGCAGGAAGCGCGGGGACAGGCAGCCCTAAGACAGGCGATGACAACGGTCTTGCCGATACGATGACACTGCTCATCCTGTCGACAGCGTGCCTTGCGGCGATGATGCACAGCCGCAGAAACGCAGAGGAATAAAAAACGAGCCAAAAGAAGGCAATGGTGATAATATAGAAGCATCATCCGTTAAGGCACTGATATTTCCGGCTGTTCAGGAAATAAGATCAGAAAGATACAGAAGATGATGCATCCTATAAAACATTTCAGAACTATAACCGAACACAGGAGGCTTGTGCGCAGCTACTGCCTGCGCCTTGGCCTCGTGCGGCAGGGGCTGACTCATGATCTGAGCAAATACTCCCCTGTCGAATTCTGGCGCGGAGCAAAGTACTATGTGGGCTACAGGAGCCCAAACGACATGGAAAGACGCGACACAGGAGTGTCGAAGGCATGGCTCCATCACAAGGGAAGGAACAGGCACCATTTCGAGTACTGGATAGACTATATAATCAATGAAGACGGCTCGATCAGCTTCGGAGGCAATAAGATGCCTAAGAAGTACGTGGCCGAGATGTTCTGCGACAGGGTAGCCGCCAGCAGGATCTATAAAGGGGACGAGTATACCGACGCCGCCCCCTACGATTACTTCATGAGAGCAAAGAAGCTGACGGACTGGAAGATGATGCATCCAGAAACGGCTGCTGAGCTCGAAAAGATGCTCGAGGTCCTGAAAAACGAAGGAGAAGAAGCGGCCATCAGATACATACGCCGATGGCTCAGAGAAAAGTGAATGACAAGTTGCGGAACACCGCGCTCCTGGATGCAGGTGATGACCGTAAATGCCGGCTGCTGTCAGTACAGCAGCCGCTTTTTAAATCACCGCATGCCCATCCCCGGAGGGGGCATGCAAAAAATACATTAAAATGCACTAATACATGCCCGTTTTGCTTGCGTCATTTCTTTGTCAATGATAGAATCTCTGCGTAAGGAAACGGAAGCATATCAAATAGTTTCCGAATCCTCCTGAAGGGAGAAAGAATAGAGATGAAGAACGCAGCAAATGACGAACTTCGTGTTCGCATTCTCGATGAGGCTGCAAAACTGTTCGATAAAAAGGGCATAAAGTTCACTATGGATGACCTCGCCCGGTCTTTGGCTGTCAGCAAAAAAACCATCTACACAGTCTTTGAAGACAAACGGTCGATCATGAATGAGACGATAGACAGGTTCTTCGATGACGCGCTGACCGAAGAAGAGGCTATACTCAACGACGGCAGCCTCTCTATACCCGAACAGCTCATGGCTATCATTGGTAGAGTGCCGGAGAGATACACTCAGAAAGACCTTGCGCAGCTGTACGTCCTGAAAGAGAAGTACCCGTCGGTATACAGGCACTGGCAGCGCTGCCGCGAGGATTACTGGGAAGGTGTAGGCATCCTGCTCAAAAGGGGCATCGAGCAGGGAGAGATCAGACCTGTCAAAATGCCTGTGCTGAAGACGATGTTCCAGTCGACGATAGAGCAGTTCTTCCAGGACGATGTGCTGGTCAAGAACAACATCTCATACCGCGACGCGCTGGCTGAAGTCGCTTCGATCCTCGTGGACGGGATCAGGGCAAATAAGTTTCGTTAAGCAGCCTTGCAAAAGGGCTTAAAACAAAAATAAAAAAGTAGATATAACAAAGAGAGAAAGAGAGGGAAAAGTATGGCTAAAAAAGCTAAGGTACTGACTCACGACGAGAAGATCTTCAAGCTTATCAAGATCATCACTGACCGCAAAGAGATCCTCCTCGGACTCGAGAAGCCTTCAAAGGATTCTCCTGAGTACTGGGGAATGGACTCCGGCTATCAGTACGTCGTAAGAAGGTACGGCAAGGACATCGCGGAGGACGCTCTGGATGCGGCGCTCGTGATGGGAAAGCGCAAGCCTAAGACATTCGCACAGATGAGAGAACTCACAGGTTTTGACGATGCGCATCTCAAGACATGTCTCGAGGCTCTCGGACAGTTCGGCCTTGTCGAATGGAACAACGAGAACGAGGACGGCAAGAACCCTCAGCACGAGAGACGCTATGTACTCGATATGTACGTACCTGGCGCTGCTGAGATCATGGTCATGAGAGATCAGATCATGCCTCACAATCCGGAAGTAGCCGACTTCTTCGAGAGAATGACTTATCTGCCTCTCGCAGGTATCACTCAGATGGTAGGCAAGGGAGGATGCGGCATCGGAATGCACGTCATCCCTGTAGAGAAAGCCATCCCTGCAGAGTGCGAGTCGCTCGACGTAGAGCACATCTCGTACTGGCTCAAGAAGTACGAAGGCCAGATCGGTCTCGGCATCTGCTCCTGCCGTAAGCAGCAGACAGAAAGAGGCGAGGGATCCGGAGACATCATGCAGTACTGGTGCATGGGGCTCGGCGATTTCGCTGACTACTGCAAAGAGTCCGGCATGGGCTACGACATCACATATGAAGAAGCGATCGAAGTACTCGAGAAGGCTGAAGAGAAGGGGTATGTACACCAGGTCACAAACATCGACGGCGAGAACAAGATCTTCGCGATCTGCAACTGCGCGGTCGGCGTCTGCAACGCTCTTCGTACATCGCAGCTCTTCAATACACCAAACATGTCCGCTTCCGCATACGCTTCAGAGGTCGACGCAGAGAAGTGCGTTGCCTGCGGCAAGTGCGTAGAGGTCTGCCCTGCAGGCGCTGTCAGACTCGGACAGAAGCTCTGCACAAAGCACGGCGAGATCGAATATCCTAAGCAGGAGCTCCCGGATGAGAACTTCTGGCCTGAGGAGAAGTGGAACTGGAACTACAAGAACGAGAACGGCGTCATCCAGACATGGCCTACAGGAACAGCTCCTTGCAAGTCTGCATGCCCGCTCCACATCGCTATCCAGGGTTACATAGACATGGCTTCGAGAGGCGAGTACAGAGACGCTCTCGAACTCATCAAGAGAGACAACCCGTTCCCTGCAGTATGCGGCGCTATCTGCCATAAGTACTGCGAGCTCGAGTGCACAAGAGGCTCGGTAGACGAGGCTCTGGCCATTGACGACATCAAGGCGTTCATAGCTGCCAAGGATCTCGAGGACAAGCACAAATACATCCCGCCGATGGTATCCACGACGAGAGAACCGTTCGATCAGAAGATCGGAATCATCGGATCCGGCCCGGCAGGACTTTCATGCGCATACTTCCTCGCTATCGAGGGCTACAAGCCTGTAGTATTCGAGAAGCAGGAGATGCCTGGCGGAATGATGACACTCGGCATCCCTAACTTCAGACTCGACAAGAAGGTCGTCAACGCTGAGATCGACATCCTCAAAGAAATGGGCGTCGAGATCAGATGCGGCGTAGAAGTCGGCAAGGACGTTACATTCCAGTCGCTCCGTGAAGAGGGCTTCAAGGGCTTCTTCGTAGGAACAGGACTTCAGAACTGCGGCAAGCTGGGAATCCCTGGCGATGATGCAGAAGGAGTAATCGGCGGCGTAGACTACGTCAAGAGCGTGACGCTCGGCAAGGCAAAGAAACTCTCCGGCGACGTAGTAGTCATCGGCGGCGGAAACATCGGAGCGGACGTAGCAAGAACAGCTATCCGTCAGGGCGCGAAGAACGTACATCTGTACTGCCTCGAGTCCTATGACGAGATGCCGATGGGCGAAGAGGATCAGGAATTCCTCAAGGCTGAGGGCATCGTCATCCACGACGGATGGGGACAGACGGAAGTCGTCACAAAGAGCGGCAAGGTCGCAGGCATCAAGTTCAGAAAGTGCGTCAGCGTCAAGAACGCAGAGGGCAGATTCGACCCTAAGTTCGACGACAAGGAGACCACAGAGCAGGCCTGCTCAACCATCCTGTTCTCGATCGGACAGAAGCCTGACTACGGCAAACTCTTCGAGGGCACAAAGGTCGAGCTCTCGCCTCGCGGCATGATCATCGCAGACCCTGTCACACTGCAGACAGCAGAGCCTGACATCTTCGCAGGCGGCGACTCCGTAAGCGGACAGAAGTTCGTAGTAGACGCTCTGGCAATGGGCCGCGAAGGCGCTGTATCGCTCCACAGATTCGTGAACGAAGGACAGCACCTGATGATCCACAGGAACACACGTAACTTCGAGATGCTCAACAAGGACGAGATCCTTCTCCCTGCAAGCGAATACAAGAAGCCTGCACGTCAGATCAGAGAGATCGACGAGAGCAAGAAGCTCACGATGGACTACGAGATCAAGCAGTTCAGCGAAGAGCAGATCAAGAAGGAAGCTGAGAGATGTCTCAAGTGCGGACGCAGCGTAGTTGACCAGAACAAGTGCATCGGCTGCGGAATGTGCACGGTACAGTGCAAGTTCGACGCCATCCACCTGATCAGACGTCCGGACGGCGACCTCTACTCCAGGATGATCCCTGCAGAGCAGAAGTTCGTCGGGATCGGCAAGAACATGCCGGGACGTGTGGCACGCATCATCAAGAAAAAAGTTGCAGGCAGATAATCAAGGATTGGATGATCATCAGTTATGCATGAACTAGGTTTAGTTAATTACGCAGTCAAAGAGGTAGATAAGTTCGCTAAGGAAAGAGGCATCACCAACATCAAGACGGTGACGCTGGAATTCGGCGAGGTCTCGGGGATCATTTCGTCGTATCTCTACGACTACTGGGACTGGTACACAAAGAAGTACCATCTGCTCGAAGGAGCGAAGCTCAAATGCGAGGAGATCCCGGCCGTCACGTGGTGCGACGACTGCAAGATCACGTATAACACCGTCACGTACGGCAAAACCTGCCCTCACTGCGGCAGCGGCAATACATGGCTGCTGCGCGGCAATGAGATGAGGATCAAGTCGATCGAGGTCGATGACGGTGATCTTGAGGCCGGAGGCGAGTACAGACCTTAGAGAACGATACCCAGTCAAGGAGGTTAATATGACCAATCAGGAAATGCGCGATGTCGTAAAAAGACTCAACGTGCCGCTGTTCAAGATGAACTACAAGGCCGGCGTCCGCCTGCCTAATCTCGAGGCGTTCCTTGCCGGTGATGACGGTGCACTCGATGCATACGATCCTAAGGCAAAGGAAAGACTCAGCAAGATGCTTGAGCAGGAAGTAAAGAAGAGCAGATAAGGCTCTTTCACAGGTGAATAGTCCGCGGTCATGTTCGTGGTTGAAAGTCCATGCCAGATACGGGCGAAGGGACCCACGTAAGCAGCGCGCAGGAAGCGGCTGTGATCATGGCGTATCTTAGATGTAAGTCCTCCGCAAAGCGGGTAAAGGCGAGTGTGGGGTCAAAGATCAGGTCGAGTGGCCGCGGTGCTAATCAACAGACGGAAAACTTCCGGGGAGGAATAAAATGAGAGATTATACAATGGATCTGACGAAGGAAGAACTGGACTGCCTCGCAAGCGGCGTGTCGGCAGACGGCAAGGCCAGCAAGGAAGCAGAGAAGGTCATCCTCGCCCGTATCAAAGAGGGAAAGGAAAAGGATTATCCTAAGCTGGAGCTCAAGAGGCAGCTCAGATGCAAGCTCGGACCTGAAGAGGGCAGAAGAGTAGCTCTTGTCGTGGACAAGCTCTGGTAATTTTTCCATAACAATTGTTTAGAAAGTGTGCATCTTCACCGAAGGTGCACACTTTTTTTGTGCCGGATGTGGTATTATTAAGTTGCAAAACTATGATATCAGGAGGGTTTGAAATATGAAGATACAGATCTCATCAAAGAATTATCCGATGAGCGAAAAGCTCAGCACTTACATCGAAAAGAAACTGAGCAAGCTCGACAAATATTTCAACGAAGACGTAACAGCAAACGTGGTAGTCTCCAAACTCAGAGAGACACCGAAATTCGAAGCGACGATCAACGCGAAACAGGCTGTGTTCAGAGCCGAGATGGCTAACGACAGCATCTACGATGCAGTGGACATGGCTACAGATAAACTCGCCAACCAGATGAGCAAACTCAAGGGCAAGCTCGAGGCAAGATATAAAGAGAACAAGGCTCTCAAGCTCGAATTCGTTCCGGAACCGGACGAAGATGAATTCGAAGAGGAGATGACCATCGTAAGAAGAAAACAGGTAGAGCTGTCGCCGATGGTGGCAGAAGAAGCGGTGCTCCAGATGGAGATGCTCGGACACGACTTCTTCGTGTTCCTCGACATGGACACGAACGATGTAAGCGTCGTGTACAAGCGCAAGGGCAACGCTTACGGACTTATTGAGACCAAGAGATAGGATAGTAATTTATGGCATTCAACGATTGGGAACCGGATGATCTTCTGGATTTTCACTACGATAATCCGGCCCCGAAACCAAACGTCAAAGCAGACGTCAGGGCAAAAGCCGAAGACGATATAAATGATGATTTCGAAGTATTCGACAGGCTGATAGAGCAGAACCGGCAGCAGGGCATAACGGACTACCGGCAGGCCGCGCCTGAAAGACAGCAGGCCCCGGCGAATAAGCTGCAGACCGGCAGAGGCCTGGACGATTCCTTCGATTTCTACGACGAACTGAAGCGCAGCGAGATCTCTTCGCGAAGAAGAGATCCCGCCGGTTATTATTACGATACGCCGAAAACGGAGCCCGCAAGACCGCAGAGGACTGAGCCGAAAAGGCCCCCTAAGGTCGACCCGCTTCCAGAGGACCACTTCTTCGAGAGGTTCGACAGACAGCGCAGCGAGCGTTCCAGGAAACAGCCGGTCGAGCTGCCTGAAGAGAAGAAGTTCCGCTCGCCTGTGGAACTCGATGCCATCAAGCAGGCATCCCAGGACGCTTACGACAGGTACCGCAGCAACTACGTGAAGAACCGCGCGAAAATGGCGGGGAAGCTCGAGCTCAACAAGGGCATGCGCATACTGACGGCCACCTACGGCGTGACTCTCGTGGCGTTCCTGCTGTCGATGACCGTCATGAATGTGCTGCCGGGAGGCATGCTGGTCGCTCTTTATGTGATCCTGGGGCTCCTGACAGCCGTCATATTCATGCAGATGCGCAGAAAGAAGATCAAGGTGTGGGCAAGGCGGCTGGCGACCGTGCTCGCGGTGTTCCTGATATTCCTGTACGGGATGGGCACTGTCTACGCCATGGGAACGCTCTCGTTCCTGAGTTCGACCTCGGTGGACAACGATTACGCCGTAGCGAATATCACCAAGGATCCGTTCAACGTGGTCATCACGGGCATAGACACCACCGGCACGATCGATGAAGAGGGAAGGTCCGACGTGAACATGATCGTCACCGTCAATCCAAAGACGGGACAGATCTTGATGACATCCATCCCTAGAGATTACGAGATATATATGCCTGACCACGACAATGCGGTCGACAAGCTCACACATACGGGGATGTACGGAGTCCCGACGACCATAGGCGCTGAAGAGAATCTGCTCGACATGACCGCCAACTACTAT
This sequence comes from Mogibacterium sp., assembly GCA_017434585.1. Taxonomy (GTDB): domain Bacteria; phylum Bacillota; class Clostridia; order Peptostreptococcales; family Anaerovoracaceae; genus Crickella. The sequence continues at coordinate 12,036 of JAFRFA010000165.1, forward strand.
GTCAAGGTCAACTTCACCACGGTCGAGAAATTCATAGACGCGATAGGCGGAGTGGACGTGTATTCGGAGAATGAATTCACTCCTTCGTACAACGCTTATCCGGACGACAAGGAAGCTCCTCCGGAAGTAGAGGGCTGGACGGTCAAGGAGGGCATGAACCACATGACCGGCGCCCAGGCTCTTGTCTTCGCCAGGGAACGTAAGGCGTTCGACGACGGAGACAGGACGAGGATCAAGAACCAGCAGGCAGTGTTCGAGGCCATGATCAAGAAGGCCACGAGCAGCACGACGATGCTGATGAGCTACAACAAGATCCTCTCGAACTTAAAGAAATACTTCGAGATGAGCTTCAGCTCGAAGGAACTCCGCGCTCTGGTCAAGTTCCAGCTCAAGAAGAATCCGAGCTGGCTCATATACAGGAACCAGGTCACCGGCGGCGACGGTTCGATGACCACATACACGACCGGTGACGAGTACTGCTATGTCATGACCCAGGATGCGGAAAGCATCGGCAACGCCAAGTCGCTCATACAGGCCGTCATAAACGGCCAGCAGCTCGAAAAGGACGATGAAGGGGAAGTCCACATCGTCCAGACCGAAGAGGGCGAAGGCACGGAAGAAACAACAGAAGAATAGCGAAAGAACAGCAAAAGGAAAGGAAGTAAATGCTCGAGGATCTGATGGGACTTCTTATCAGTATCAGGGTGACGGATATCGTGGATATCATCATCGTTGCATTCCTCCTGTACAAGCTGCTTGAGTTCATCAAGGAAACGAGGGCCCAGCAGCTGTTCAGGGGCATCCTTTTGATTGTTGCCGCATTCATCGCGTCCGAGGTCTTCGATCTGAGCCTTCTCAACTGGCTCCTGACGAGCCTGGTCACGGTAGGACTCATAGCGGTGGTCATCGTGTTCCAGCCTGAGATAAGGCGCGCTCTCGAACAGCTCGGAAGAAGAGGCTTCATAACGGGGACCTTCAGGGATCTGAGCAAGGAGGAGAGCTACGCTACCGTGCACATACTGGTCGATGCCGTCGACGATTTCTCTTCGACGCGTACCGGAGCGCTGATCGCGATCGAACAGGAGACCACGCTGGCGGACATCATCGAGACGGGAGTAGTCATAGACGGAGAGATGTCGGTAAGGCTCCTTGGCAACCTCTTCTATGAGGGCTCGCCGCTGCACGACGGCGCTGTCATCGTAAGGGGCAACAAGGTCTACGCGGCCAGCTGCGTGCTGCCGCTCACGAGCCGCCAGGACATAGGCAAAAACCTCGGCACGAGGCACAGAGCGGGTCTCGGACTCAGCGAAGTGTCGGATGCCTTCATCATCATAGTATCTGAAGAGACGGGGGCGATCTCTGTCGCCAGAAACGGCGAACTCAGCAGGTTCCTCGATCTCAAGTCCCTCGAAAAAATGCTGCTCGATATCTACATCCAGTCGGATGAGGACCGCGGCCTGCTTTCGAGATTCAAAGTAAGGAAAGGAACGGAGAAGAAGTGACACCTAGAGGCCGGAAGATCGTGAATATGGTGCTGGCTGTACTGGTGGCCATCGCGGCGTGGGTGTTCGTCATCATCAATTATGATCCGATGACAGACATCACCTACAGCGATGTTCCCGTGTCTTTCACAGGCGAAGAGGCGCTGGCGGAAAGAGGCCTTGCCGTCGTACAGACGAGTGTAAGCGGCCTGTCCGTGACGCTCAGCCAGAAACGCGTCGACGCGAGCAGGATAGGCCCGGAGGACATCACGGTCCTGGCGGATCTGAGCGAGTGCGTCGCCGGCGATAACAGAGTCGATCTCAAGATCAGCGGACCTGAAGGCACTACCGTGCTCAAGGCGGACAAAGCTGTCGCTGACGTCAGCGTTGGCAGGGCCAAGAGAGACGTCAGACCAATAAAGGTGATGTACAAAGAACCTGAAGAGGAGAACGCCGAGCTCATTACTTTCGATCTCAGCAATACTGAGGCGGAGGTGGTATGCACCCAGGACCGTCTCGAAAGCATAGAGACCGTTGCGGCCATGCTCGACTACAAAGATGTGACGGATACCGTAAAGAGCTATACGGTTGATCTCGTCGCTCTGGACAAGGAAGGCAACGAGATACCGCATGTCCTGATCAGTCCTGAAGAGATATCGCTCGATGCGTGCGCAGGCTTCACGAAGACGGTCAGCCTGAGCGTGCCTGTAAAGAATACGCAGGATGACTACTACGAGAGAAAGTACACCGTCCCTGAACGCATGGTGATCAAGGGATCGCTTGATGACATCGACAACATAGGCACTGTCAGAGCCCATGAGGTGGACATAAGCGGCATCTACGAGGATACCGAGCTGCCTATCGAATACAACCTGCCTGAGGGCATATACGTCGCAGACAAGTCGAAAGGCCAGATGATAAAGGTGACAGTCAGCGAAAAGAAGACCGAAGAAGACGACTAACGGTGCCTGACCCCGTTAATCACCTCTAACGGTGCCTGACCCCGTTAGGCTATTCAAACTAAAACCCTGCCGCGCGCGGCAGGTTTTTTCTTTGCACGGGCGATGCTTTCTTCTATATCCCTTGTAAGATCACTGCAGGCTTCCTTTTTCAAGATAATAGAATCCGAGACTCGCGAAGTTTGACAGAATAATGATTACATGCTACTATGGGCACAGATGAAAGACATGGCCTCCCCGCCGCTAGAGGTGGGGTGTACGGTAAACGTAGGACCATGACTTTTTTCTTTTTTTGACTGCAGCTGTCAGTGCCGCTCTGATGTCTGGACATTAGTAAACCTGGACGATAGCCGCAGACTAATGATGCCTGAACCCCGTTAGACATTCTTAACGGGGCCTGGCCCCGTTAGTTGCGGCTCCTGATAGTTAAGCTGTGGATTTATGGATAAGCGGACGCGGTCCCATGGAAAAGACCATGGACGTCGGGTTCTGCCAGTCTTGACGCATCGATACGATGCCCACAGTCTTTTCCACCGTCCCGCAGCAGACATGGGTATGCCGCTTATCCACAGCCTCCACAGCTGCTATTTCTAACCACCCCTTCAGATCTATGGATATCCAGAGAATAACAACTGATTCGAGTGCTTTGGATTTCGCACCTGACACAGCACGGAATGATCGATTCGCTCTGCTAAGGCTTAGCTCAGCAAAGAATTCAGAAAAACTTCACAATTCATGAAATCCGACATTTTTTCACCGGAGATATACAGCATATCCCCTCAAATGCGCTTTTTGAGAGGATGTGTCTCTGATGCAGTCATTGCAAGATGTTGACAGATGAAAACCAGAAGATAAAATGGGTAAAACGCAGGGAAAAGCAAAAGGGGAAGGGGTGAGAGAATGTCAAGAAAACAACGCATATGGTATCCGGGAGCGATCTACCATATCATGAGCCGCGGCAACAGAAAAAACGATATTTTCAGGGATGATACGGATTACCGGTTTTTTCTTGAACGGCTGAAAACAATTACTGAAAAGCATTCCTATAAACTACATGCAGTCTGTCTCATGACAAATCACTTCCATCTGGAAATGGAAACAACGGATGTTCCTCCGGGCAGGATCATGAGCGGAGTGCTTGGCGAGTATGCATCATTCCATAACTGGCGGCATTCGCTTACCGGCCATGTCTTTGAAGGAAGATATAAGGCTTCGATCATTGAAGATGCTGCATATTTTCTTGAGGTGAGCAGATATATACATCTCAATCCGGTGAAGGCGATGATGACAAAGGATCCGCTGAAGTATCCATACAGCAGCTACAATGTTTACTTATCCGGAAATAAAAGAACTGAAAACAGCAGAGCCGGAAAGATATTGGAAGAGATGGTGGATACATCACGTGTCATGAGCGCTTTTGACAACAGCAAAGAAAGGTACAGATGGTTTGTCGAGGGAGACGACTCTCATGGCGAGCATGAAGAAAGGATAATGGCAGAAATGAATGAGGATGAGATGTGGATACCAAAGATCAGAACATAGTGTAGTATGCAAAAGAAAGAAATAAAAAAACTGTAGCCGCGATACGGACCTGAAAGGGTCAGCAGCCGGAGCTGTGGAGCTTGTGGATAATCGAATTAATAAGCGGGACTGTGGAAAAGCCTGCGGGCTTATCCATGGCCCCGCTTCGATTATCCATAAATCCACAGCTTATCTAACGGGGCCAGGCACCGTTAGACTTCTCTTACGGGGTCAGGCCCCGTTCGAAGAGATCTGCGGGTTCGCAGTTCAGAGCGGCCGAGAGCCTGATGATGTATTCGAAGTGAGCTTTGTTTATGTCCTTCTGGCGCTGCTCGTACTGCTGGATGGTCCGGACCGGAACACCGCTGGCATCTGCCAGAGCGCTCTGGCTGAGACCGTTTTTTATACGGAGCGTTTTGAGCCGGATGGCTGAGGGGTCTTGCTGCCCGCCTGATGAACCTCCCGAAAGGATGTTTCCGGCAGTCCTGCGCGCGAACTCATCTCCGAAACGCTTCAGAGCCGCTGCTTTGTCACCGTCGCTGATGTCCGGTGGAAGGCCCTCAAGAAGAGCCAGGCGCTCCTTTGCACACCCGGATATAAGGACCGAAGCCGGACAGCGCATCATGATATCTTCGAAGCAAAGACCTGTCGCCCACTGTGCATAGGCGAGGGCATGGCCGCACCAGTATTCGTTGCTGAAACTCACGGTGTGGCGGGGAGGCACTCTTTCGAAAGGGAGGGCGCTTTTTTCGAGCGCTGAATATGCCAGCTCTATCCCGGAGCCGCCGGTGATCGTGCGCATGTCTCCGCGGGCGAAGAGTGAAGAGGTGCCCGAAGCGATGAAGAGCTTCATCATGGAGTCAGCGTCGATCCGGAGGCTGTACACCGAATAATCCAGCATCCTTCCCAGACAGTCGCATGCGAGCGGCAGACAGGCTTCATCGTAGGCGCGCATCATAAGGCTTTACCTCCTCTCTTATCATGTCCGTGATAAACAGATCGTTTTTCCCGGAACCCGTCCTTGCGCTTTTGAGCGCCGCAAGCTCGCGGGCTGCGCCTGCAGGATAACTGTCGCGGTAAAGAGCGGGTTCGTGGCCGGTAAATGTGATGCGGTCGAAGGCGCGGTTGCTCTTCAGGACGAACTCGCGGCTGGCGTTGCTGCTCTTCAGGTACGAGTACATGCTCCGGTAGGACATTCTGCCCGCGAGAAAGTCCCTGGCGAAAGCGAAGCACACATCGTCGGCCCTGTAGCCTGAGATGCAGTCGCAGCCCTGGTAATCCACAGGGAACCACCGGCCTATGTATTCCCTGGCCGGCTGCAGTATCCGGGAAGGGATGTCGAATTCGCGGTAGTTAAGCAGGATGTATAGCCAGTGCAGTGCCGTATACTGCGGGCCGCAGAGGTTGATCACGCGAAGTCCGGACGTGTCGAGCGAATATGCCGACACGAAGCCGTTCCTGCCTGAAGAGACCGCCCACTCGGCGGCATACTCTCTGTACTCGGTGCAGTAGAAGCCCAGGCCGAAATCGTTGTATGCGCGTCCGGTCCCGAACCTGGGCTGCCTGACTATGATATCTGATCCGTGGTAGATATTGATGCTCATGCCTTCTCCAAACACAATATATATAGTCTGCATTTACTATACTCCTGTAGGAGTATAAAATCAAAGAAATTGCGCGATTCGCATTTACACGACCGAAAACCGCGTGATATACTCCCTTCGGATTCGCATGAAGCGGGCTTTTGGGGGACGGTATGACCTGCCCGCCGGGAAAACGAGTTGAAAGGACCGTCTCTTTCGACTCACAAAAAAAGGAGAACATAATGAGAGTAGTTATCCAGGACGATTATGAAAAAATGTGCAAATGGGCTGCAGACTACATCGCGGCTAAGATAAACGGACACAAAGAGGACAGACCTTTCGTACTCGGTCTTCCGACAGGCTCCTCGCCGATTGGCGTATATAAAGAGCTCATCAGGAAGAACAAGGCAGGAGAGGTCTCTTTTAGGAATGTCGTAACATTCAACATGGACGAGTATCTCGGACTCCCTCACGAGCATGACCAGAGCTACTGGTACTTCATGCACGACAACTTCTTCGACCATCTGGTCGACATGAAGGCCGAAAACATCAACATCCTCAACGGCATGACTGATGA
>JAFRFA010000166.1:0-19930 GCA_017434585.1 Mogibacterium sp.
AAAAGAAAGGCGAAGACATGAGAAACTACAGGGAAGAATATGAATACTGGCTGGCATCTGACGCGGTCGATGCAAAGACCAAAGAAGAACTGAGGGCTCTTGAAGGGAACGAAGAGGAGATCGAAGGCAGGTTCAAGGCCATGCTCAGCTTCGGCACTGCGGGACTCCGCGGGATCATGGGAGCGGGTATCGGCATGATGAACGTCTATACCGTAAGATACGCCACGCAGGGTCTTGCGAATCTCATCATCTCGAAGGGCGGACAGATCGGCGGAGACTCAAAAGAAGGAAACGGCGTAGCGATCGCTCACGACTCCAGACTTAACTCAAGAGCGTTTGCAGAAGAGGCCGCATCCGTGCTCGCTGCGAACGGCATCAGGGCATATATCTTCGACGACATGCGTCCTACGCCTGAGCTTTCGTTCGCGGTAAGGGAGACCGGCTCGATCGCCGGCATCAACATCACCGCGAGCCACAACCCGAAGGAATACAACGGCTACAAGGCGTACTGGGCCGACGGCGCCCAGCTTGGTCCTGAACATGCCGATGTCGTATCAGCAGAGATAGCAAAGATCGATATCTTCAAAGACGTAAAGACCATGGACTACGATGAGGCCGTGAAGAAAGGTCTCGTAAAGATACTCGGAGACGAGATGGACCAGGTATATATCGGGAAGGTCATGGAGACTTCGATCACTCACAAATACATCGATCAGGTCGCGAAGGACATGAAGATAGTCTTCACTCCGTTCCACGGCGCGGGCTATAAGCTGGTGCCTGAGATCCTCAGAAGACAGGGCTACGGCGCCATCATCCCGGTCGAAGAGCAGATGGTGCCTGACGGGAACTTCCCGACGGTCAAATCGCCGAACCCTGAGAACACAGAAGGCTTCGCTCTTGCGATCGAGTACGCAAAGAAGAACGGCGCTGAGCTCGTCATCGGAGTCGACCCTGACAGCGACAGGTGCGGAGCGGTCGTGAAGTCCGGAGATGAATACATCATTCTCTCGGGCAATCAGATCGCCTGCCTCATGCTCGACTACATCATCACGATGAGAAAGGAACTCGGCACGATGCCTTCAAAGCCTTTCGTCTGCAAGTCCATCGTTTCTACGGTCATGGCCAACAGGATCTGCGAAGTGAACGACGTGAAGATGTACGAGGTCCTGACCGGTTTCAAGTTCATCGGCGAGAAGATCAAGGAGCACGATGAGAACGGAGACGAGCACTTCATCTTCGGCTTCGAGGAGAGCATAGGCTTCCTCGGCGGCACCTACGCGAGAGACAAGGATGCGGTGTTCGCAGCGATGATGATGGCCGAGGTCGGCTGCTGGTACAAGGCAAAGGGCATGTCGGTATATGACGGACTGCTCTCGCTTTACGACAAGTACGGATACTTCATCGAGAACACGGAATCCACGGTGTTCGGAGGCTTCGACTCGGCGGAGAGAAGAGAAGCTGTGATGAGCAGGCTCAGGAAGGAGCCGCCTGCAAGCATAGGCCTGAAGGTTGAGAGCATCACAGACTATACAAAGGATGTCCCGGGCTTCACGAAGAGCAACGTCCTCTTCTACGATCTGTCCGGCGGCTGTGCTGTCGCTATCAGGCCGTCAGGAACGGAGCCTAAGATCAAGACATACGTCATGGCGCGCGGCGATACCGCCGAAGAAGCTGAAGAGCGACGCATGGCTGTGCGCAGCGCGGTTGACACCATGCTTGGAGAATAAAAACTCGGATGAAAGAGGACAGACTTATAACGATAATAGGAGCGCTCACGGCACTGACGGGATTCCTGATGCTGTCCGTCGGCAGGTTCATCATGGGCGGCATCGTGCTGCTGATAGCCTTCGCCATATTCCTGAACAGGGGAGGCGGAAAGTTCAACGACCGGAGCATATATGAGAAGATCGTAAAGACGGATATGGACATCCGGGATCTGTATGAAAGGATCCGGGATATCGACACTCCGCTCGGAAAAGCATGGATCGCAGAGCATAAGGGCTTTTCAGGCGACAGTATAGTCTACGGTCCGGGACGCTACAAGGACTGCGTCGTCATATCCCGCAAAAAAGGCAGCCTCGACATCAAGCACATCACAAAGCTCGACAATATCATCAGAAAGAGCGATGATGAGCACAGATTCGCTGATCTGGCCGATACTGCGGGCGTCGAGGTGACTCCTGAAAGATACTCGGCCTTTGCTTCGATGAAGCTCATCTCGGTGATGCTGGTGAAGCATCTGTATGAGCTGACGGAAAAGCTCGCGGCCGACATAAACGCCGAGGTGCCTGACGAACTCGACTTTTTCAGGTTCTATTACCACAACTCGAGCGAGGGCCATTTCAGAAACTCCGAAGGAAGCGATGTGCTCAGGGTAGAGTGCAATTACCGGCCGTTCTCGGCGAGAGTCATGGATGAGAACGGAGAAGAGATGGCGTCCGTCATGCCTCATGGATTCGATCCGAAGGGCGATGTCGTCGATTCCGCCGGCTATGAGCTGTTTGCGGACGGAGAGCATTTCGGAGAGATCAGAAAGTTCAAAGAGGGAAAGAGCGAGGGCTATATAGCCGAAACGGATGCCGGCGAGTTCAGGATAAACCTGTTCCCGGCATGCCTCAGGGCCAATATCTCGTGCAATCATACCATAGAGCATGACGGGAAGCTCATGGCCGTTATAGGAGGCTCGCCTAATCTGCTCTTCGATACCTGCGGCAGGTGCCAGAACGATCTGGTGCTCTCGTATGACGATGATTATCTTGTGCTTTACGCTGTGCTCGAGGTGTTCATCCTGACTCTGAACCGCAGGTACCTGAAATAGTGTGAATCATTGTTAAGACTGACATGCCCGGTTGAAGGAAGAAGGCCGTGCGTGGTACAATCACATAGTTAAAGAACATATCGGAAACAGCATCAAAGGGAAAAGCAAATGAAAAAGATACTTCTTCCTCTCGAAGAAACAGAAAGAAGCCTGAAGGCGCTCCAGTACGCAATGAATCATTACACGCCTCAGGATGCGGAATTCGTGCTTCTCATGGTGGACGAGAAACTCGGGTTTTCTGTGAAGTCCGAGGCCGAAGCCGAGGCCATGAGGGCGCTTGGCGATAAGGCGGCGTATATCTCAACTCTTCTCGAGGGCTACAGGGTGACTCTTGCGACGGCTGCCGGCAAGGCGGGTCTCAGGATCATCAGGTGTGCAAGAGAGACCGGATGCGATCTCATCATCATGTGCAAGTCATCCAAAGAGGATATGCGCAACTCCCTCGGTACGACCGCGGAATACGTCATCAACAACGCTCCGTGCGAAGTCCTCATCGTGAGCGAGGCTCTCAACACAAGGAACGAATACAGAGGCCTGGTATACAAGACTGCAAAGGGAACGGTAAACCTCAGAGGCCAGCTCGGCGACAAGCAGAGCGAGTGCCTCCTGCCGAGCGTAAATCAGGACTGCATCTATCACATAGAGGTGACTGTAGGAAAGATCAGATTCTTCCATACCGCATACAATCCTGATACGAGAAACTGGGATCTGCCGCCTCTGCCGGGACAGGAGGTCGCCATCGACATTCTGGCAGGAGAGGCGAAGGACATTCTCGTCAAGGCGGACAGTACGGACGGCAAAGCCGACAGAATCCGCATAGTCAACAGAGATATGAAAAAGGAAGCGGTGTTCAGCTTCAGGATAGGCGCAGTGGGAGCGGCGCCTGTGCCGCCTGTCACAGACGCGCCGGGCAACAGGCCTGATGTAAAGACTGAGGCCATCGAGAAGAGAGCCACCATCGAAATGGAGAAGATACACGAGCCGGCCATACCTGAAGACTTCGTAGAGCCGGAGATCCCTACTTTCGTGACTGACGGAAGAGCCATGGTCGAAGAGATCAAAGCCGAACAGGAAGATCCTTCGGGTCAGGATACCGGAGCGCTGTTCAAGGTGGAGTTCTGACAGCAGATGTAAAGCGTTGACACATTTCATGCAGGGTGATATCCTACATGAGACTTAAGAAAACGGAGGAATAACAATGAAGAGGATCAAGACTATTACAACAAGAGACATGGCTGAGTCAAAGACCAGCGGCGGATGCGGCGAGTGCCAGACATCGTGCCAGTCTGCAAGCAAGACTTCCTGCAGCGTTGCAAACCAGCACTGCGAGCAGCGCAAGGATAAGTAAAATGCTACTGATGGCGCTGCTTCGGGCAGCGCCGTTTTTATTTTGCATGACCCGCCGGCCCGCATGACTATCTGATCATGCCGGCTATAAACGGTCCGCAGGACCGTATTACGGAGAAAACCCCCGGGATATACACAAAAGGGATCTGAAGAAATGATACATACATATAAACAGAACGGTTTCAATATGGTCGTGGATGCGGCGAGCGGTGCCGTGCATTCGGTCGATGAGGCCGCATATGACCTTATCGGGCTTTTTGATGAGAAGATAAGAAACGGAGCCGATCCGGCGGAAATTCTCGGAGACTCCGAAGTCAGGGCGGGCATCGCCTCGGAGGTCGCATACAGATACGATATCCCGTGGGATGATTCGCAGGAGACCATCGATGACATCTCAGAACTGCAGAAGGCCGGCCTTCTGTGGTCGGAGGACCCTTTCGAGGACGCTGCTTCTGAGATCAAGATGAAGCAGTCCGTGCTCAAGGCGATCTGCCTCCACGTGGCGCACGGCTGCAACATGGACTGCGAGTACTGCTTCGCGGGCAAGGGCGATTACTCCGGCAAAAGCGGCATCATGAGCGCAGAGACGGGAAAGAAGGCTCTGGATTTTCTCGTGGCGCATTCCGGAAGCAGGAAGCACCTCGAGGTGGATTTCTTCGGGGGAGAACCTCTGATCAACTGGGAGGTCTGCAAAGAGATCGTCGCATACGGCCGCGAGCTCGAAAAAAAGCACGGCAAGATCTTCAATTTCACGCTGACGACGAACGGCGTGCTGATAGATGATGATGTCATAGACTTTGCGAACCGGGAAATGGGCAATGTCGTACTCAGTATGGACGGAAGGCGCGGGACGCATGACCGTATGAGACATGACAAGTCCGGAGGCGGCACTTACGATGCCATAATGGACAACTTCAAAGCTCTCGTGCGAGCAAGGACGGACGAGAACGCGGAGCCGAGGTCGAGGGAGTACTACATGAGGGGCACTTATACCGCGTACAACAAGGACTTCGCGGCGGACGTGCTGGCTATGGCGGATCTGGGATTCGCAGAGACTTCGATAGAACCCGTAGTGGCCGATCCTTCAGCCCCTTACGCGCTCAGCGAGGCCGATCTTCCGCAGCTCTTCGAAGAGTACGAAAAGCTTGCGCTCGAGATGCTCGCGCGCGAAGAAAGGGGTGAAGGATTCAGTTTTTATCACTATACGGTGGACCTTGAGGGCGGCCCGTGCATATACAAGAGGGTCGCCGGCTGCGGAGTAGCCACGGAATACCTCGCTGTGACGCCGACCGGAGATCTTTATCCGTGCCACCAGTTCGTCGGAGACGACGAGATGATAGCCGGCAATATCTACGAAGGGATCACGCACCCTGAGACTGTGGACATCTTCGCGAAGGGCAACAATATCTATACACGCGACAGATGCAGGGACTGCTGGGCCAGACTGTACTGCGCCGGAGGCTGTGCGGCAAACAACTATCATTCGAACGGAGACATCAACAAAGTGTACGAATTTGGCTGCCGCCTGCACAGAAAGAGGATCGAATGCGCCCTGATGATGGCTGCCGCAAGGCAGGAGCGCGAAAATATGGAGAATAATGCCGAATAATGGTAAAATATATAGGATTATGAGAACAGCTATACTGGCATCACAAAACAGAAACAAGATAAAAGAGATCAGGGCCATACTGGACAGGTACGGCCTGGATGTAATATCCAGGGACGACGCAGGGATCCCTGCCGACGATATAGAAGAGACCGGCACGACCTTCGAGGAGAATTCCCTTCTCAAGGCGAGCGTCATCATGGACATGATAGAGGCTGACCCGGCTCTTTCGAAATATCTGAAAAGCCCTGTGGTCGCAGACGACTCCGGACTCATGGTGGACGCGCTGGGCGGTGCACCCGGTATTTACAGCGCCCGCTATGCGGGACCGGAATGCAGCTATGCCAACAATAATGCTAAGCTGCTCGCCGAGCTCGATGGAGTGCCTGAAGAAAAAAGGACTGCTCATTTCGTGACAGTCATCACGCTCATATACCCGGATGCTGACGGCGTGCCTGCGGCGGCCGTAAAGCAGGGAGACAGATACGTGCTCACCGCGAAGGGCATATGCAGCGGACATATTGCGTCAGAACCGGGAGGAGAAGGCGGCTTCGGCTACGACCCTGTATTCATCCCGGACGGATATACAGAGACTTTCGCTCAGCTCGGGACTGATTTCAAGAATACGATCAGTCACAGAGCAAGAGCGCTTGCAGAACTGGAGAGACTGCTTGGTAAATGACTGATTTCTGGCAAGACGATCCGATAGTAGAAAAAAAGGACAAAAAAAAGCTCCCTCTCACATGGGAACGCTTCCTGAAGATATGCTTCCACCTGTGGAGGCAGTTTGACGACCCCTACTATGCAGGATTCGCCGCACAGATAGCGTATTTCTTCCTGATGTCCGCGGTGCCGATGCTTATCGTGCTGACGCAGGTGCTGGGTATCTTCGATGTCTCGATGGACTTCATAAAGGACTGGCTCGAGCAGCATCTTTCGACCCAGATGGGCAGCGTGCTCGAGGGGATCTTTTCGGCTTCGTCTACGGCGCTTCCGAACTTCTTCCTGATACTCCTCGCTCTGTGGGCGAGCTCATCGCTTGCGTTCTCTCTCTCGAGGCTGACCACATACACGATCAGCTACGGAAAGTACAGATACAATTTCTTTACCGAAAGACTCAAGGCCATACCGATGGCCATACTGACCATACTGGTGGTCGCGATCGCGCTCGTGATATACGTCTACGGAGAGCTCATCGCAAAGCGCGTCCTGCGCAACATGTTCGTATATGAGATGGTCAGCGAACTGAGGACGCCTCTTCTGCTGCTGGTCGTATTCCTCATGATACTTTCGAGCTACTACATACTCCCGCGCATAAGAGTGCCGCTCCGTGCGGTGCTGCCGGGATCCATAGTGGCGACGGCGGGCATCATGGTGGTCACATGGTTCTACTCGCTGTACATATCCAGGGCGACCAACTACAACCTGCTGTACGGAGCTTTTTCAAACATCGTGGCCATGATGCTGTGGTTCTACCTTATCAGCTGGGTGCTCTGCATCGGCATGATGTTCAACAAATCGTGGGACATCCACATGAAGCGCGGCAGGCTGACGCCGGCCAAGATCAAGGAGTACCTGCTCAGGCAGTACGGTTCTCACGGTGAAGAGATGTGGAACAAGCTCATCATAGGCGAATACGACATGACGGACAGGTCGCTGGACAGCCTTGCGGTCAGGGCTTCGAGAAAGTTTGATCCGGGCTATAACGAGAAGCGCGAGCGCGAGATCGCCGAACTTATAGAAAAAAGGGCATTGAGCGAGAAGATAGAACAGGAACTTGAAGCCGAATACGAAAACTACGCTGAAGATTTCGAATCGGAAACTATAGATAAAGAATGATCCGCGGAGGATGTGATAATGGAAGAAAGACGCAAACTTCTCCTGATAATGAATCCTAAATCGGGCGTCATGCTGGCTCCGAAATACATGGCCGATATAATCGAGCGTTTTTCGAGGACCGGCTATCTGACACAGGTGCTGATGACGACGGCGAAAGGAGATGCCAGAGACTTTGCGCACGAGTACGGCAAAGAGGCGGACATCGTGGTGGTATCCGGAGGCGACGGCACGCTCAACGAGGTCATAGACGGACTCATCTCGGGCGGCCACGACATTCCTATCGGATACATCCCGTCGGGGTCGACCAACGATTTCGCCAATTCCGTGGGTCTGCCGAAGAACATCTTCGACTGCGTCGACGGCATCATCTACGGCAAGCCTCACAGTGTGGACATAGGAAGCTTCAACGGAAGGTACTTCAGCTATGTGGCGAGCTTCGGCGCATTCACTTCAGTTACTTACTCGGTGCCGCAGAACCTCAAGAACATATTCGGACACGCCGCATATGTGATGGGAGGGATCACTGAGATCGCGAACCTCAGGGCGATACATGCCAGGATCACCGCTGATCCGGGAACTCCCGATGAGAGGCTGCATGAAGGGGATTATCTGCTCGGAGCTGTCTGCAACTCGAAGTCGGTGGGAGGCATACTCAGGCTCGACAAGTTGGACGTGGACATGAACGACGGACAGATGGAGGTCCTTCTCGTCAAGATGCCTAAAGACATCCTTGAGTTGAATGACATCGCTATCAGCATGCTGGGAGGAACGTTCAAATCCGGACAGATAGAATCCTTCTCTGCCGGGAACCTCGATATAGAGATAGAGGAAGGGACTCACTGGACGCTCGACGGCGAGTATGAAGAGGGGAGCAGGCTCTGCAAGATCCATACGCTGAGATCCGCGATCTCCCTGATAAAAAGGTAAGGAGGCAGCGATGATAATCAAATACATCGGTCATGCGTGCTTCAAGATAATGGATGCGGAGACCGGCTACTCCATAGTGATCGACCCGTATGAGCCCGGCAGCGTGCCAGGCTTCGGAGACATAAGAGATGCTGCGAGCGAGGTGCTGTGCACACACGATCATTTCGATCACAACTATACCGGTGCGATATCGGTCGAAAAAAAGGAAGACAGTCCCTTCGATGTGAAGTGCATAGATACCTGGCACGATGAGGTGAAGGGCAAAAAGAGAGGGCCTAACAGGATATATATCATCACGCACAAAAATAGCGGAGAAAAACTGATCCACTACGGCGATATCGGAGAGGTCCTGAGCGATCTTCTTGCCGGTGAGAACGAAGGCCTTCTGGCGGATGCCGACATAGCTCTGATCCCGGTCGGCGGCACATATACATATGACAAGGACGAGGCTCTCGACCTCATCGAGAAAACAGCGCCGAAGATGGTGATCCCGATGCACTACAGAGCGGAGGCGGCCGGCTTCGGACTGAAGGAGATAGGAACGATAGAGGAGTTCCTCGTGGCTGCGGCCGGCAGGAAGCACACGATAAGCCTGGGCAATCTGTACTTCATCGATACGGATCAGACAAAGCTGGACTGCGACATACTTGCACTCAGACCGCAGAACATACATTTCAGATAGAGACAAAGAACAATATAAAGAACAATATAAGGAGGAGATTTCAATGAAGAATTTCATGAAAGAATTCAAGGAGTTTATCAGCAGGGGCAACGTGATGGATATGGCCGTAGGCATCATCATAGGCGGAGCGTTCACGGCTATCGTGACGGCGCTCGTTGACAGCGTGCTCATGCCTGTCATCGGAGCCCTTACGGGGGGACACAGCGTCGAGCAGATGTCGTGGAAGATCGGCGACGCATCGATAGGGTACGGCGCGTTCATTCAGGCTGTCATCAACTTCCTTCTCGTCGCCTGGGTGCTCTTCCTGATCATCAAGGCTCTGAACAAGGCAAAGGCTGCGCTCACAAAGCCTGCAGAGGAAGCTGCAGAAGAGGAAGCTGTGCCTGAAGACATCGCTCTTCTCACAGAGATCCGCGATCTTCTGAAGGAAAAGAAATAATCGCCATATACAGGCGGTGATCGGAGGGAATCATGTTCACAGCATTTTTACTGGGCGCGCTGGCCATAGCCTACATCGTGCTCAAGACACTCAATACCAAAGCCAGATTCGAAGAAGCGGATGCCCGCAGACTGGCTGAAGAACAAAGGGCAAAAGCCGAGGCAGAGGAAGCTGCAGAAGAAGAACAGATGCGCGCCGAAGCCATCGATGTCGATCCTGAGGTCATAGACAATGAAACGGCTGACGAAGAGCCGGAGAGAGCGGAAGAGGAAGAATAGATGATCAGAAGCATGACAGGGTTCGGCAGGGGAGAGTATGCCGACGAAATATCAAAAGTGACCGTCGAGATAAGATCGGTCAACAGCAGATACCTCGACATATACGTCAGGATGCCTAGAAAGTACGTCTTTGCCGAAGAGGCCGTGAAGGCTGCGGTCAAGGAGAGAGTCCACCGCGGCAAGGTGGAGATCGGCATCACGGTCGACAACATCGGGCAGAGCGACAGCGATGTCAGGCTCGATACAGAGCTTGCGGCGAAGTACTATGATGCTCTCAGTACGCTCCTTGGCAGCTTTGATTTCGGAGATGAGTCGAGGGTGTCGCTGAGCCTGCTTTCAAGGATGCCTGATGTCATAACGACAAGCGCGGCCGAAGAGGACGAGGATGCCGTCATTTCGCGGCTTCTCGCCGCAACGGACAAGGCGCTCGATGAGTTCTGCTCGATGAGAGAGGCGGAGGGCGAAAAGCTTGCCGCGGACCTTCTGGCAAGAGCCGACACTGTCGAGGAGCTTCGCTCGGCCATCGAAAAAAGAGCTCCCGAGATAGGCAGGGAATACGCCGAAAAATTCAGGGCAAGAGTAGAGGAGCTTCTTGAAGGAGTATATGAAGTGCCTGAAGAGAGGGTAGCTCTCGAGGCTGCGATATTTGCCGACAAGGCCAACATCACGGAAGAACTCGTAAGACTCGACAGCCATGTCAGCCAGCTCAGAGACTTCCTGAGGACCGAAGGAAATGTGAGCATAGGCAAAAAGATAGATTTTCTCATCCAGGAGATGAACCGCGAGGCCAATACCATAGGATCGAAGTCGAATGACAAAGAGATCACATCGATGATGCTCGACCTCAAGGCTGAGATCGAGAAGATCAGAGAGCAGGTCCAGAATATAGAATGATAAGGGCGGTATTCAGAAAAGAAAACCTGTATATAAGGATCGCTGTCGGCTTTGCAGCCGGCATACTGCTGGGCTTTTTGGCCCCGCAGTTTTCTGTTGATACGAAAGTCATCGGCGACATATATCTCAATCTGATCAAGATGATGATCATTCCTGTTCTGATCTGCGCTGTCATGACGGGCATAATGAATGCGGCCGACCCGTCATCGCTCAGGAGGATAGGACTCAAGACGGTGGTGCTGTATATCGTGATGTTCCTTGCTTCGTTCGCTGTGAGCTTTGTGACAGCGCTGGCGATAAGACCGGGACTCAGCACCAGCTTCGGGAACAGGCCTGAATACACCGGGGAGATCGGAGGGCCCATAGATTTTTCAGAAGTGCTTAGAGGGATCTTTCCCGGCAATATATTCGAGGCGTTTGCCGCCAACAACATACTGCCGGTCATAATCTTTTCGATGCTGCTCGCCATAGCGGTGGTATCCATAGGAGACAGGGGAAAGCCGGTAAAGGACTTCATGAACAGCCTTTCGGAAGCTGTGTTCAGAATGCTCTCCTACATAATGGAGACATCACCGCTGGGAGTCATGTCTCTGGTCGCGTTCTCGATCGCCGAGTACGGGTCGGGAATATTCATGGCGATAGGAAAGTATGTGCTCTGCTGCTGGCTTGCATGCATCGCGGTCTTTATCATCGTGTTCACGATACCGGTCGTCGCATACACCGGCACGGATATCAGAAAATTCCTGAGAGCATGCGGAAAGATCGCCCTTATGACGATGTCGACCACGAGTTCATCTGCGACTCTTCCGACGACGATAAAGGTGAGCGTTGAAGATCTCGGCGCGCCTGAATCCATAAGCAACTTCACTCTGCCGCTCGGCTGCACTATCAACATGTGCGGAGGCGCATGCTCGTTCTGCTGCCTGGCGCTTTTCGTCACGGACTTCTACGGACTGGATCTTCCGGCCGGAAGGCTGATCGCCATGGCCGTAGCCGCGACAGTCATCAACATGGCGGCTCCGGGGATACCGGGGGGAGGCATAGTCCTGATGACGTCATTCCTGACGATGTTCGCACTTCCTATCGACCTTCTGGGACCGATAGCAGCGGTATACAGACTGCTCGATATGGCCTTCACCACGATCAATGTTGAAGGCGATGTGGCGGCCAATCTCATAATTGCAAAATCTGAGGAAAAAGTGTTAAAATTACAAAGTTAGCGAGGAGGTTGCATATGAGCCGCAGGAAAGGCAAGCTATATGTCATATCCGGACCGTCGGGCACCGGCAAGGGCACCATATGTGCCGAGCTTCTGAAGGACCCGCTGAACGATTTCTCGGTATCGATGACGACCCGCGAGCCGAGAGAGGGCGAGGTCCACGGCAAGGATTATTACTTCGTTACGCGCGAGGAATTCATAGCCAACATAGAAGCCGGGAATTTTCTCGAACATGCCGAGAAGTTTGACACTCTCTACGGCACGCCTAAAGAGATGGTCCTGAACAGGCTCGAACGCGGACGCAATATCATTCTCGACATCGACGTGCAGGGCGCTCTTCAGGTCAGAAAGGCGATGCCTGAAGCGATACTCATATTCATACTTCCGCCGAGTCTCACCGAGCTCAGAAAGAGGCTCGAGGGCAGAGGGACGGAATCGGCCGACAAGGTCGAAAAGAGGATCGGCGAGGCCCTCAACGAGATCAGGGTGATAGGAGAATACGACTATTATCTGGTCAACGACGACCTGGACAGCGCCGTCGAAAGGATCAGAAACATCATGACCGCAGAGTCGCTGAGAGTGCCGGAAGCGGTCAGACAGATAATAAGACAATACGAAAAAGAAGTCTGAAACGAAAGGGGAATTATAAATGCTGCTTTATCCATCTATCAACAAACTGAGAGACAAGACCGACAGCAGGTATTCGCTCGTCATACTCACCGCCAAAAGAGCTAGAGACATCGTTGACGGCAAACCTGCCCTCACTGAAGAAGAGAGCGAAAGACCGGTCAGCCAGGCCGCAAAGGAGATAGCAGACGAAATGATCACATATACAAGGCCTGAAGAGGTCTGATCGTCTGACTGTATTTTGCGATACAACGAAAACTCTTTGCAGCCGCGAGCCGGATGCGGGGAGTTTTTTTGAAAGAGAAAAGGACTGGAGAGACAAATGAAGAGATTTGCCCTGCTTGGAGAGAACATCAAGCATACGCAGATAAAAAGGGTGCATGCCGAACTGGGTGACCACGAGTATGTCCTGATCGAGATAGAAAAGCCTGAAGAAATGAAGACCTATTTCGATGACGGCAGATTCGACGGATTCAATATAATGCACCCGTACAGGAATGCTGTGATCGCTTACCTCGACGAGCTTTCCGAAGAAGCGGAGAGGACGCAGTCCGTCAATGTGGTCAAAAAGATGCCCGGAGGGAAGCTGAAAGGCTATAACACCGATATGACGGGCTTCAGATACCTGGTAATGGATTCAGTAGAAGGCAAGAAATGCCTCGTCCTTGGGACGGGAAGCGCAGCGAGAAGCGCGGCGGCAGTGCTCGATGATATGGGCGCGGCTGATGTAGTCATGGTGTCCCGCGATCCGGAAAAGACTGCGGATAAACCTGGGGTGGTCCATCCGGTCGTATCTTATAACAGGCTCGCTCCGTTTTATCAGTATGAAGTGATAGTGAACTGCACGTCTGCGGGAGGATATCCCGATCTGGGGGAATCTCCGTTTGCGGAGCAGAAGGTCAGCGTCAGACTGTTTTCCGGACTCGAGCTCGCCATAGATCTCATCTATGATCCGTACAGGACGAAGTTCCTTCAGGATGCGAAGAGGCTCACACGCTGCAATACCAAGTCCGGCATGGACATGCTCATAGTACAGGCGATAGCTTCGCTCGATGTATGGCTCGACAGGGAGACCGGTCCCGAAGAATATGAGCTTATGCTCAGGAAGATAAAGCGCAGGCTGCTCGAAAGCCAGCTCAATGTCGTGGCGGTAGGATTTCCGGGATCGGGCAAGACCACCATATTCAGGCGATATGCGTATGAACTCGGAAAGAAGTTCATAGATATCGACGAAGAGACTGAAAAGCTTATGGGCAGGCCGATCGCCGAGGTCCTTTCGGACTACGGCATCGGAGAAGAATACTTCAGGGCGATGGAGCATCAGGCGGTAAGAGAGGCAGCCGTCACAAGGGGCTCGGTCATAGCCACCGGGGGAGGCACGCTGCTGAATCCTCTGAACCGCGACTATCTGAAGGCAAACGGAATAGTGATATACGTAAAGAGGCCGCTCGACATGCTCAACATAAAAGGCAAGCCTCTCAGCGTCAATCTGGACCTGACAAAGCTGTTCAACGACAGGGACAGGATCTACCGCAGGACTTCAGATCTGGTGCTGCTCAATTCAAGGATATTCGGCGAAATAAAAGCCAGGACCGGAGAAGGCAACTCATACAATTACGAGCTCAAGGGCTTTGTGTATTCCATAGCCCGCAAGGTGCAGAAATACCTGAACGAGCTCGCGGCAGACATCTGGACATAGGAGGAACCACATGAAACACAGACCGACAATGCTGATGATACTCGACGGATTCGGCATCAGAAAAGAGACTTACGGAAACGCGATAGCTGCGGCGAACAAGCCTGTTCTCGACAGACTTTTTGCGGACTATCCGTTCATAACCATAGAAGCGAGCGGCGAGCCGGTCGGCCTGCCTGCCGGACAGATGGGAAACTCCGAGGTCGGGCACCTCAATATCGGTGCCGGCAGCGTCGTATACCAGAACCTTCTGCGCATAACAAGATCGATAGAGTCCGGAGAGTTCTTTAAGAACGGACCTCTCCTCGGAGCGATGAAGAACGCCGCCGCGGGGAATACCCTGCACATAATGGGTCTCGTATCTGACGGCGGAGTACACAGCCACTACGAGCATCTTAAGGCCACGATAGACATGGCAAAGCGAAACGGCGTGAAGGACGTTGTCGTCCACTGCTTCCTCGACGGAAGAGACGTGCCGCCGAAAAGCGCGATGACCTGGCTCGGACCTCTCGAAGAATACATGAAGGAAGAGGGCGTCGGAAGGATCGGCGTCATTTCCGGCAGGTTCTATGCCATGGACAGAGACCAGAGGTGGGAGCGTCTCGTAAGGGCATATGACGCGCTTACGCTGAGCGAGGGTATCAAAGCCTCCTGCGCGCAGGAAGCGATAGATATCTCATACGGCAAGGATGAGACCGACGAATTCGTACAGCCTACAGTCGTGAACGCGGCTCCGATCAGTGATAATGATTCGGTCATATTCATAAACTTCAGACCTGACAGGGCGAGGGAGATCACCAGAGCTCTGGTCGATCCGGATTTCGACGGATTCGAGAGAAAGGTCTTCCCTGAAGATCTGACATACGTATGCATGGCCGAATATGACGCGACCATGCCGAACGTGACGGTCGCGTTCCCTCCTGAAGAGGTGGACCCGACACTCGGAAAGACCATAGCGGACCTCGGGCTCAGACAGCTCAGGATCGCCGAGACCGAGAAGTACGCACATGTGACGTTCTTCTTCAACGGAGGAGTCGAGGCGCCGAACAAAAACGAGGACAGGATACTCATCCCGTCGCCTAAGGTCGCTACATACGATCTGCAGCCTGAGATGAGCGCTCCTGAGGTAGCGTCCACCGTGATCGAAAAGATCAATGAGGACATATACGATCTCATCATCCTGAACTTCGCCAATCCTGACATGGTAGGGCACACCGGAGTCTTCGACGCCGCGGTAAAGGCGATCGAGACACTCGACGGCCTTGTCGGAAACATCGCTGAGGCGATACTTGCAAAAGACGGGCAGATACTCCTGACCGCCGACCACGGAAACGCCGACTACATGATAGACGACGAGGGCAAGCCGGTGACAAAGCACTCCACCTCGAAAGTGCCTCTGTGCCACATCTGCAAAGAGCCGGTGCCGTTCAGAAAGGATACAGGCAAGCTGGCGGATATAGCGCCTACGCTCCTCACTCTGATGGGACTTGAAGTTCCTGCAGGCATGGAGGGCGACGTACTCGTATAACACCCCCGGGATGTCTGGCAAATTCAATGACGAACAAATCAAAGCGATAGAAACGACCGACAAGTCGGTGCTCGTATCCGCTGCGGCGGGCTCGGGCAAGACCACCGTTCTGGTCGAACGCATCATCCGCATAATCCTCGAGGGGAAGGCAAATGTGGATGAGATGCTTGTCGTGACGTTCACTAATGCCGCCGCGTCCGAGATGAGACTGCGTCTCGCAAAGGCCATAAGAGAGAGGATAAACGATCATCCTGAGGATGCCGCCCGCATGAGAGAACAGCTCTCGAGGCTGTACAGAGCGTACATATCCACGATGAACAGCTTTGCGGGTAGGGTCATAAAGGAATTCTTCCATGAGACCGACCTGGAGCCTCAAGCCGGCGTATGCGATGAGGTCACGGGCGAACTTCTGAAAAGAGAAGCCGCCGCGGATCTTCTCGAGGACGCGTTCGCCGACGATTCGATCATCGAAGGAGGCAGCTTCAGGGAGTTCATGAGGCTGTACAGCAGCGACAGGAACGACGATGCGTTCACAGAGGGACTGCTGAAATCATACGATGCTCTCCGCACCATGCCTGACTATTTCGAATGGGCGCTCGGCAAGGCGGAGCTGCTCAGGGTGACAGGAGACAGCTTCGAGGGATTGGAGATCCAGAGGATAATCACTGAAGATGCGAGAGATACCTTCGGAAAGATCATTGAGGCCTTTGCGGGCCTGAGGGAGATATTCGATGATGCCGGTCTGTCTTCGTGGTATGAGGACAAGCTGAAGATACAGGAAGACGCCGTTCGCGCGGTCGCGTCAGAACTTGACAGAGGACCGTTCACTCCGGACCTGGCAGATCTCATAGACGCATACCCTTCCGTCACGCTCAGAGCGGGAAAGGCCCAGAAAGAAGCATACGAGCCTGTAAAGACCGAGGTCAAGTCGATCAGGGACGACATCAAAAAGCAGATCGACGGCTTCAGGAACAGATATCTGCTGCCTGACTTTGAGACAAGGCTCGAAGAGATGGATGCGACATACGCATATACCGTATATTACATACATCTGCTAGAGGAATTCGAAAAGAGGTACGAGGCAAAGAAACGCGCCCGGAAGGTGATGGACTTCGCCGACCAGGAACACTATGCGGTGCAGATACTCAAAAACGATGCTGCGGCGGAGGTGCTGCGCAAAAGATTCAGATATATCTTCGTGGACGAATACCAGGACACGAACAATATACAGGAGCGTCTCATTAGCCGTGTTTCGCGGCCTGACAACGTGTTCAGGGTGGGCGATGTAAAGCAGAGCATATACAGGTTCAGACAGGCGGAGCCTGCCATATTCGAAAGGCTTTACGCAAAATACAGCAGTCCTGAAGAGAAAGACGGCATAGTCATAGATCTGGGCACGAACTACAGGACCAACGAAAGAACGATCAGATATATCAACCATGTATTCGAAAGCATCATGGAGGGATACGACGAAAAAGCCCGCCTGTACAGGGGCGTCCCGAATTTTCCTGACGAATACGATTTTATGCCCGAAGTGCATCTTCTCATAGATGAAGGAGATGCCGGAGAAGACGAAGATGCTGAAGAAGCAGCTGGCACAGAGATCGCCGAGCTCAGCAAAGAGGAAGCCGAGGCTGCGTACATCGCTGAACTTGCTGCTTCGATAATCGGTACGGAATTCTTCGATACGAAGACACAGACCGTGCGGAAAGCCGGGGCCAGGGACATCGTTATACTCCTGAGAGCCGTCAGCGTCAGAGGCGAGATCGTCAGCCGCGCTTTGAGGGAGAGGTCGATCGAACCGCATATAGAGGATTCCGAGGATTACTTCGATACGGTAGAGATAAGCATTGCTATGTCGCTGCTGCAGTGCATCGACAACATGAAGCGGGACGTGCCTCTCATCGCCGTCCTCCACTCGGAGGTATTCGGTTTCGGGCCCGAAGAACTCGCCCGTATCAGGATAGACTGCGGAGACAGAAGGATCCCGTACTGGGAAGCATTCACGCGCTATGCAGAGGACGGCCCTGAAGGAGGACTCAGAGACAGGGCGAGAGAAGCCCGGTCGAAGATGCTCGAATGGAGGATGCTCTCGCGCATGCTCCCTCTCGATGACTTCGTATGGAAGGTGCTGGTGGACTCGGGCTACTACAGGATGGCCGGAGCTATGAGCGGAGGAGCCCGCAGACAGGCAAATCTAAGGTATCTCGCCGACAGGGCTGCCGCGTTCAGCAAGGACCGCATCGCCTCGCTCAGCTCGTTCATCACGTTCCTCGACGTGCTGCGCAGCAAGAAGATAAAAAACGGACAGACTTCCATGGCCGGCCGGGACGATGACGTGGTGAGGATATCCACTATACACAAGAGCAAGGGCCTGGAGTTCCCGTTCGTTATAGTCGGAGGACTCGGCCACAGGTTCAATTTCTCTTCAAACGAGATGAAGTTCAGCTTCAGTTCGGACATTGGTGTGGGCATGCCGTACGTCGATCCGGAAAGGAGATTCTGGAGATCGACCCTGCTGCAGCGCGCGATCACGGAAGACACGAAAAGAGACGAATACAGAGAAGAACTGAGACTCCTTTATGTCGCAATGACAAGAGCCAGGAACAGGCTGTATCTGGTAGGCACTGCCAGCAGTGAAGAAGAACTTGAAAAATATACTCCGAACCCGGGGAATTATCTCAAAGCGATGAGAGGCGTTCTCAGGTCGGGATTCAACACGTACCGGGTGTCGCCTCTTGAGCGCGCCGGGAAGAGACCTGAAAGCAGTGCGAGAGGCAGCCTGGGAAGGCTTGCCGGCAGGGAGCTTACGGCAGAAGAGAAGAAGCTGTACGAAGAGATAGACAGGAGATTCACGTACAGATACCCTTACGAGGATGAGCTGACGGCAAAGGCCAAGTGGTCCGTGAGCGCGGTCCGTAAAGAGGAGAACGAGAAGGCGAAGGCGGCGGAAGAAGCTGAAGCTGAAGTGAAAGTATCGAAAGCGGATGACGAGGTCGTGAGGCTCTGGGATATAAACGAGCGCAGAAAGCATGCCTCGGTTGCGGATATCGGCATCGCCTACCACAGGATAATGGAATTCATCGACTTCGGCAGGGTGTGCAGCGAGGACGGCGTCATCGACGAGGCCTACATAAATGAAAGGGCGGAGTTCCTCAGGGATCGCGATGCCATCGAAGAGGATGTGTACCGCTCGCTCGATCTTTCGAAAGTAGCGGACTTCTTTGCTCAGGATATAGGCCGAAGGGCCGTCAGGGCGGCAAAGGCGGGGACTCTCATGAAGGAAAAGCCTTTCACTCTGAGGACGGAGCGGGGAGGCCGGGAGATGCTCGTGCAGGGCGTCATCGACTGCTGCTTCGAAGAGGACGGAGGAATGGTCCTTGTCGATTACAAGTCGAACTATATGGATCCGCGCAGGCCGCGCGAAGAAGAACTTGCCCGTCTCAGGGATGAATACAGGGTCCAGATAGAGCTGTACAGCGAGGCCGTGAAAAAGGGCACGGGCAGGGATGTTTCAGAGTCATACCTGTGGCTCTTCGCAGCGTCCGAAGCGCTTCACATGTAATACGGAATGAGTCAGAAAGAACCGTTTCTTCTGGCTCGTTTTTTTCACATAAAATACACTGTCGGGGCGGACCTTTTCGGTTGACTTTTTATATCGCGGTGTTAAAATTTATGTGCGGGCGATGGTATGCCCGAACTAAATAATAAAGTCTTTATTATAAGGAGAGTGATACCAATGGCAAATTATGTAGAAAGAGTCATCGAGCAGTGCAAGGCTAACAATCCTGGCGAGGTAGAATTCCACCAGACTGTAGAGGAAGTTCTTACTTCTCTTAAGCCGGTTGTTGAGAAGCATCCTGAGTACGAAGCTAATGCACTTCTTGAGAGACTCGTTGAGCCTGAAAGAGGAGTTACTTTCAGAGTAGTATGGGTTGACGACAACGGTAAAGTTCAGGTCAACAAGGGCTACAGATATCAGTTCAACAGCGCTATCGGACCTTACAAGGGCGGCCTCAGATTTGCTCCA
>JAFRFA010000167.1:0-2786 GCA_017434585.1 Mogibacterium sp.
CAAGCGTTATTTCAAAAGGAGAGCAAGTATTATGGAAAACATTCAGATGCTACTTAAGCAGGGCGCTGTAGGCAAGCCATGTGAAGCGATCGTAAAAAAGGGCGACAAGGTCAAGAGAGGCCAGCTCATCGCTACACCGACAGGACTCGGCGCGAATGTACACTCCAGCGTCAGCGGCGAGGTCGTTGATGTTACAGAGGACAGGATCATCATCAAGCCTGCTGCCAAGCAGCCTAAGACTTTCGAAAAAATCAAAAAGGGATCCAACCTCGAGATGATCAAAGAGGCCGGCATCATCGGCCAGGGCGGTGCAGGATTCCCTACATATATCAAGATCTACAACGGCAAGGACGACAAGCCGGTTCTTGATCACGGATACATCCTCGTCAACGCTTCCGAGTGCGAGCCTGGTCTGGCTCACAACATCGCTCAGATCGACGAAGATCCGGCAGCTCTGCTGAGAGGTATACATTATCTTATGGAGATCGCAGGTGCCGACAAGGGCATCATCGCCATTAAGAAAAAGCATAGAGAGACTATCGAGAAGCTCGATGCTCTCCTCAAGGACGACGCTGCTATCGAGAGACACCTTCTCCCGGACATCTATCCGATGGGCGAGGAGCGTGCGGTAGTAAGAGAGTGCCTCGGCATCGAGCTCGAGCCGGACAAGCTCCCTTCGGCAGCCAACGCTGTTGTTATCAACAGTGAGACAGTATACAGCTGCGTCAAGGCCATCGAGGATCAGAAGCCGCTGATCGACAAGAACATCACAGTCAGAGGCATGATCAAGGGCGGCAGCGATGCTCACGTATTCATGGACGTTCCTGTAGGCAGAAGCGTAGAGGCGCTCATCAACGAGGCCGGCGGCTTCGACGAGAGAGGCTACGGCGAGATCATCATGGGCGGTTCCTTCACAGGTAAGGCCTGCGAGCTCGGCGATCCTATCACAAAGGCTACAGGCGCTATCCTCGTTACAAGAGAGTTCAGAGATCTCCACGGCGCCAAGGTCGGTATCCTGGTATGCGCCTGCGGCGGCAACCTCGAGAGGATGCAGGATCTCGTCAAGAAGTACAACGGTACTGAGGCATGCGTATGCTACTGCAAGCAGGCTCAGGAGATGCCTAACGGCACACGCAAGTGCGAGCGTCCTGGTAACTGCCCTGGTCAGGTCAAGAACAACCTCGACTTCAAGAAGGCAGGCTGCGAGTACATCATCATCGGCAACTGTTCTGACTGCTCCAACACAGTCATGGCTTCCGGCCCTAAGATGGGACTCAAGGTAATTCACATGACAGACCTCGCAATGATGGCTGTCGGACATCCGCTCTACAGGACTCTCAGAGTATCCAAGCATGTCAGCCAGGATCTCAACGTTGTAGACAATGTAGAAGACAACGAGACAGTAGAATAGTTATCACCGGTATAAACCTGCTCCGGCCAACCCCATTAAAGCCGGAGCGGGAATATATAAAACCAAGCCGTCACACAATGTGCGGCAAGTAATTAATTAATTTTAGGAGGAAGATCGATATGTCAATTACAGCTGAAACAGCTAAACAGCATGCAAACGATCCGGCAGTACTCTGCTGCAGAGCAGAGGCAGGCACAGAACTGACACCTGCAAACTTCGAAGATCCTGCAATTTTCCCAGACCTCGTTGATTCGGGTCTTCTGACTCTCGACGGAGCTCTGACAATTGGACAGGTTCTCAACGGATCCAAGCTCACTAAGACAGTGGATTCTCTCACTCCGGTTACAGCAGACATCGTCGACAAGTACGATGAGGCAGCAGGCGGCGCTGAGGAAGCTCCTGCAGCTGAGGCTCCGGCCGAGGCAGCAGTCGCAGCTCCTGCAGCAGTTGCAGCTCCAGTAGCAGGCGGAGTTATCAACCTGCATATTGGAGAGGGTAAGGACATCAACATCCAGATCCCTGCAGGCATCGGCGGCGGCGCAGTTGCAGCTCCAGTAGCAGCAGCAGCTCCTGCAGCAGCAGGCGCAGCAGCTCCGGCAGCAGCAGCTGAGGACGGCGAGGCTGTAGTAGTCAGAGAGATGACACGTAAGCACTACAAGATCGACAAGGTAGTTCTTGGCGACGAGACCAAGATCGAGGGAACTACACTGTACATTCGTAAGGCAGCTGCTACTGAGGGCGCAGAAGCTCAGAAGCTCGTACACAGCCTCGAACTCGACGTGATCACACCTGACAACTATCACGTATACTCCGAGACAGTTATGGACATCCAGCCAATCGCTACTAAGGAAGACGACTTTGAGCTTGGTGAGGGCGTTACAAGAGTACTCGACGGCGTAGTAATGATGGTAACAGGAATCACTGAAGAGGGAGTACAGGTAGGAGAGTTCGGTTCTTCGGAAGGTTACATCGATGAGAACATGATGTGGGGACGTCCTGGCGCAGTAGACAAGGGCGAGATCATCATCAGAGCTCATGCCGTAATCGACAACAAGAAGAACATGGAGAGACCGGGACCTATCGCTATTCATACTGCAGTTGACCACGTAACTCAGGAGATCAGAAACGCAATGAAGAAGGATCTCACTGACGAGCAGGTCGTAGATACTCAGGTTTTGAAGCAGGTTAGAAGACCTGGAAAGAAGAAAATCGTTATCGTTAAGGAAATCATGGGCCAGGGCGCTATGCACGATAACTTCCTGTTCCCGACAGAGCCTGTAGGCGTACTCGGAGCTAAGCCGAACGTAGACCTCGGTAACGTTCCTATAGCTGCTAACCCTCTCGAGGTTATGGATGGCTGCATCCACGCTCTTAC
>JAFRFA010000168.1:0-14022 GCA_017434585.1 Mogibacterium sp.
AGAAAGGTATACAGTATCCCCATCACCAGTATAGATCCGTTCCCGGACCATCCCTTCTATGTAGAAAACGATGAGGATATGGGGGCTCTGGTGCGGTCGGTCAGGAAACTCGGAATAATAACTCCGGGAACTGTAAGAGTAAAGGATGATGGAAGGTATGAATTGCTTTCAGGTCACCGAAGGCTATGGGCATGTAAGCTGACAGGAATTGATAGGTTCAGATGTGAAGTTCTGGACCTGACTGACGAAGAAGCGACACTCTATACTATAATAACAGTCCCATTATATGCTTCCGCATGAAGATAGGTGTAAAGGCTTACATACATAAGCTGCTGCCCGCCTTTCTGATATCGCTTACGAGCGCCAATGCCGGGGCAGCCTTCACTACCACTATCGATACCCTGATCGGACCCCTCGGCGTGGATGCGGATTTTGCGCCGCTGGCATACAACCTCGGCAGCATCCTTTTCAGGCCGGGCTACTGCATCGTATTTACCGCCAGCAGCCTGTTCACAGCCAATATGTACGGGATAGATGTATCGCTTTCATGGGCGGCGGCGGCATTCTTACTTTCGTTTATCCTTTCGGTGGCCACGCCTCCGGTGATAGGCGGCACGACCGTCTGCTTTTCGATCCTGTTCACACAGCTGGGCCTTCAGTCACAGGCGCTGGCACTGATCATCTCGGTCAACGCCTTCTTCGAGTTCCTGACAGTCGCTGTCAATAACTACTGCCTGCAGAGCCAGATAGTGCTTCTGGGCAATTCACTCGGCGAGCTGGATATCAAAAGATTCAGGAGCTGATCCATGTCCTTCAGGTTTGAAGAGCGCGTATTCTGGAGTGGCCTGCCCACTTATGAAGCGGCCGATTTGCTTGAAAACAATAGGGTGTGGGGATATAATCAAACGAAACAAGTGATGCCTTTGAAAAGGCATAGAGTTTTTATTGTATTTTACTGATTTAAGGATTTGAGGGGGAGCGGTATCATTGAAGAAGTTATTATCTGTGACATTGAGCGTTGTGCTTGCAGCCACAACAGTACTGGGGGCCGGTGTGTCTGTATTTGCGACGGATGCCGGCAATATGACTGCTACAAAGGGTGTGTACTGGTATGAGACCCACGAGGCGCCGAGCGACCTTACGGACACTTTCATATATGATGATGAACTTCTTAAGGGCGACTCGCTCAAATACGATCAGAAGCTCGCGACGATGACCTTCGAGCTCGCTGTCGCATCCGAGAGCAGCCTGAGAGTCGACTATCCGCAAAAGAGCCTCAACCTCAGGACCTACCTTGAGGACAACGGCTTCACAGACTTCGATACCAACGAAGACTACAAAAAGAAGATGACCACCGAGACGATGGGCGTTGCCTGTGCTCATAAAAAGATCGTCGACGGCGGCAAGACGTACACCCTCCTCGCCATAGTCCCTAGAAGTGCCGGCTACGAAGCCGAGTGGGGCGGCAACTTTGAGATGGGAGAAGAAGGCGATCACCAGGGCTTCAAAAATGGCAGGACCAAAGTCCTGAGCTTTGCAAAAAAATACATACAGAAATACGGCATCAAGGGAGATATAAAAGTCTGGACTGCGGGCTACAGCCGCGGCGCCGGCGTCACCAATCAGGTGGGAGCCGCTCTTCTGAGCAAGCCTAAAGAAGTACTTGGTGACAGCATAAACCTCACGCCGGGCAACGTATACTGCTATACCTTCGGAACTCCTAAGAGCGCCGCCAATCCGGGCGCTGAATTCGGCGATTACGATAACAGCAAGTTCAAATACATACACAACACATTCGAGACCTACGACATCGTGACCGTAGCGCCTCCGGCCGGCTTCGGCTTCAACCGCTACGGATCGGATTCTGGTTGGGCGCACTATACCTACGCCGATAAAGGCGACAAGGACCGCATGCTGTGGTTCCTCGAGCAGACGAATCCGTATGTATATGAAAAATACATGAACGGAGGCGACCCTGACGGCTTCAAGCCTAAGACGCTGAAGTATACTCTTATTGACAGCCAGCATAAGATCGAGATAATCGATGCCGGCGAGCAGGAATACATGCCTAAAAACCAAAGGGAATTCATGGCGATGATGGAGGAATCCATCGCCAAGGCTGTTGAGAAGGATTCTGCCGTAAGCGGCAGCGCTCGAGTTAAATACGCCACCGGCGGCTATCAGGCTGCGATGAAGAATTTTGCCGGCTACTACTTTGCGAACACCGACAAGGGCGGCAAGATCGTTGAGGGCATCGAAGGCAGTAATTACGTAAAGCCGATGGCGGCATCGATGTACATCTCGTATATGCTTGAGATGTATAAAACAGAAATAATAGCAGATAGCGATAATCAGATAGAAGTACTCTGGAAGGCTTTAGAGGCTCTGGTACAAGCTGCAGGAGGGACAGGAAGGGAACTACCTGCAAATGCGCCGGCCGAAATCAAGCAGGAGTATGATCGCATTGTCAGCGAGATCAACAGTACATCAGAAAAAGAGACTAAATGGACAAATATAGCCACTTATTCAAGGGCTCTTACGACAGCTCTATTCAGGCACGTCTTTAAAGAAGGACTCGACCATGCGGGTGTTGAAGATAGCGCTCTGATACGAAATATCGTCGCCGATAGTGATGAAGGAAGGGCACAGGCCAGGGCGCTGTCGCGCATACTCTCGTACATGATGCTGTATGACACCCGCCAGACGGAAAAGACCATGAGCCTTACTACTGTCACTCAGCAGGTCATGCACATGGCGACGTTCATGGGCAACGCCGAAAGCTTCATGCGTCCTCACAACAACGAGATCATTCTTTCGTGGCTGCGTACTCTCGACAGCAACTATGATGACTTTGTCAAAGAAAACAACGCTCAGATCTCGGGCTACAGGCGCGCATACATAAGCCAGCCTGAGGGCGTCGATGTATACGGACAGGTAAAGGACGAGAACGGCGGCGTTGTCGCAGAGTTCAAAAACGGAGCCATCACATCAAGGACGGACAGCTGGATCGGTATCACGACCTCTGACAACGGCAACTGGCTCAGGATACCTGCCGACAAGAAGTACTTCATAGATATCAACGTTAGCGGCGAGACCTCGCTTGATCTTAAGATGACCGAATGGCGGATCTATGACGGCAAGGAGGTCCGAACCGAGACCAGCGACAGCAGATACAACTGGAAGAGTCTTAAGATGAAGCCGGGCAGAAAGGTCAGATGGGTCTTTGAGGCCGTGCCTGCCGGAAGCGGCGGCAAGTACGAGCTGCCGTCAACAGCAGATTACTATATCCAGTATGTGGCTGCTATCACATACGATCTGAACGGAGGCACCATGTGGGAGCAGACCGGCACAGTCAGCAAGGACTACGAGGTAGGCGAGACCATCAAGATGCCGAAGCCGGAGAGGAAGGGCTACACCTTCAAATACTGGAAGGGCTCTAAGTATGAGGCCGGCGAAAGCTATACAGTGACGGATGACCATACATTCACAGCCGTATGGGAAAAGGGAAGCGGCGCTGCCAATACAGGCGACCACACGGATATAACGATGTGGGCTCTTGTTCTTGCGGCTTCTGTCCTGGCAGCTGCTCTGATGATGATCATCCGGGTCAGAAGAAGAGTATAACGCCTGACAGCAGGAGGGGTTAATTAAACGATGAAGAAAGCACTGAAGCATCTGTTTGTTCTGCCGCTGCTAATGATGATGATGTTTGCGTCCGCGCAGACATCATCTTTTGATGTATACGCGGAAACGATAATAGCGCGTATAGGTGATCCGAACGGACCGGCCTATTCGTCGGTCAACGGCGTGAATCAGGCCATTGAACGACGAAGCGGCGAGATCAATATATATATGTTCGCAGACTGGGGCAATGAAATGCTCATAATACCTTCCGGCAAGCATGTCACTCTCTACATGCAGGGACATGTGTTTGACAGAGGCCTCAGCCAGAAAAGCGGAAAGGGCTGGGAGAGCGACGGAGAGAACATTTTTGTCAAGGAAGGAGCCTCTCTCACTATATACGGAGGTCCGAGAGACGAGAGCACGACACATAATAATATAAAAGTCCACAACAGCAGAAACGAGGGCGACAGAGCGACTCACGAGCCGGCAGGCGGCCCTATAAAAGGCGGAGTCATCACCGGAGGTGACAGCACCAACGGCGGAGGCGCGATCACGACCAAGTCCAATGTGACCCTTACCCTGAACCAGGTGACCATAGCGGGCTGCCGCTCCGAAGAGACATGGAGCAGCGGCGGCTACGGAGGCGGAATCTGGGCCAAGGGTTCAAATGTGACCGTAAGGCTCAACGATTCCCGTATCACGGGCTGCCACTGCCAGAATGACGGCGGCGGCATATACTGCAACAAAGAAGACAATTTCAGGGTCGAGATGACGAATTCGAGCATCGACCACAACTATGCCCGCTCTGACGGAGGCGGCATCAACCCTGAC
This sequence comes from Mogibacterium sp., assembly GCA_017434585.1. Classification (GTDB taxonomy): domain Bacteria; phylum Bacillota; class Clostridia; order Peptostreptococcales; family Anaerovoracaceae; genus Crickella. Next base: position 4,456 of record JAFRFA010000168.1, read on the forward strand.
GGGGAGAAGTTCGTCCTGAAGGGCGACGGGAAGTCGGAGATAAGCTTTAACGAGGCCAATGACCTGGGCGGCGGCATATACCTCTGGAACGAAAAAGCCGGCGTCAGCGGAGTAAAGATCCACGACAACAAGGCTTCCGAGGGCGGCGGCATCTATTCGCTTGAGCCCGACTCGAGCCTTACTGACCTTGAAGTCAAAGACAACGACCGCGGCGGCATCTACGTAAAAAAGAGCGGCAATACCATCAGCGACTGCACTGTCACCGGAAACAAATCTTACGGAGTATACGTTTCCGACAGTGTCACTGCCACGACTCTGAGCGGCAAAACCGTGATCAGGGATAATCCTTCCGAAAACGGGCGATACAACCTTGTAGCGGAAGAAGGAGTCTATTCGCATTTCAACATCGCTCTTAAGAGAGGGGCGGATATCCACCTGCGCTACAACATTCTTCCGGAAGACAAGAATAACTACAATGCCTGCTGGACCATCACGCCTACCAACGAAAAGGTGGGGGATTACAGACATTTCTTTACATCGGATATAAGCAACTACAAGATCACCTACAGCTACGACGACAGGCAAGGGAAGGAACTGAACTTCACAAAGGACGGCAAGTACCCTACCTGGATCAATCCGTCCAACGTAAAGATCTATACCGGCGACCCGATCCAGCATACTGAGCAGAAAAAGGTTAGCATCGGTCAGGCCGGACCTGCAACTGTCGGCAGAGTCAAAGCCGGAGGAGAAGTATCTGAAAACGGAGACTACTCTCTGATACGGGGCTATCTGCACCATGAAAAGACTGACAGCGGGACGGAAGACACGGACTCGGTGTTCTATTATTCCGACGGCCTCTTTTTCGGCAGTCCGTATATTTATAACGATCATCTGGCTACAGCATCCTGGAACCTCGCCTTTGCCGGCACATACCTCAGGGTGTTTGAGGCAAAGAACGACAACAACAACAGCTATTACAACAAGCATGCCGGAGGCAGGCAGTTTCTGGCGGATATTGGCGTGCCGGATCAGAATATATATGTCAATGACAGCAATATAAATCAGCCGGGGACCGATTCGATAGGCGTAATAATCGGCAGCAAGTATCTGCAGAAGTATAACGGAAACAGCCTCGAAGATACTGACTATGTACTGATCCCCATAGCTGTCAGAGGCGGCGGCTATGAAGCCGAGTGGGCAAGCAACGTAAAGCTCGGACCGGGCGTTGAAAGAGGCGGAGAGGCGCAGGGCTTTTCCGAAGCGGCCGACCAGGTAGTGGAGGCTGTGGACACATATATCGCTAAATACAGTCTTGAAGACGAGCTGTCTGCGGGAAAGGTCAAATTCTGGGTCAGCGGTTTTTCGCGCGCCGGCGCCACAGCCAATATAACGAGCAAGAGACTTGTAGAAAAGTACGCTAGCGGTGAGGATGGCAAGAAAAATCAGGTGTTCGGCTACCCGTGCGAGGCCGCAAAGGGCGGCACCGACAAGGCCGAGAAGCTAGACGATAAAACCAGATACTACTGCATACACAACCTGATAAACGCCACAGACATAGTGCCTCTGGTCGGACCGGAAGAGATGGGCTTCAAGCGCTACGGTGTGGATCATTATGTCCCCGGCAGTCTGGTGAACGCGTCGACCGCGGACGAGTACAAAACGCTCGTTAACAAAAACAAAACGACTAAAACTGCGAAAAGAGCCGGCTCCGCGGGCGCTGACATCAACGTCACCACATACAGGGATAACGAGATACTGTACAGCAAGGCAAGCAGATACAGCGATTACGATGACGAAAGCTCGGCATACAAAAAATACGATGCGCGGAGAGCTAAAATGCTGGGGCATCTTGCGACTATAGATCCGACTATCGTATTCAGCGACTACTTTATGCCACAGGGCATCCAGTTGTCAAAACTGGCATGGGGCGGCGTGAGCACGGTCGAAGGCTCATATGAGGAATACTTCATCGAGGACTTCCTCTCGTTCATGCAGGCCAATGCGGTATACAGCCGCAAGACCTGGGCCGAGGACAATACGGCGATAGGAGGCAATGAATACGGGACGATACAGCAGGCGGCGAGAGATTCTATGGCGCTATTATTCAGCATGTCCGAAGCTTCCACCGCAAGCGCGATGGAGCGCGCGGCGGGCATCGCCGATGCGGTATCGTTCGTAACCTTCAGCAGCGACATAAGCATAAGGGAAATATATGCCAATGTTATCGGAGAATGGCACACCCTCAGTGATGCCGACAAGCTTAAGTACATAAACTACTTTTGGGGCCTTGTCGACGATTCGGGAGCCCTCGACTTTCTGCCTGAGGGCGAGGCCGACAAGCTCGAATACAACTGGCCGACTCTGGCCAATCTGATCTTTACTTTCGTGGACGGAGACTGGGAGGCCACGCCTTTGAAGTGGCAGGCCTCAACGTACCCGAGCGGCAAAAAATGGGCGTATGAGAGCTATCGCGGAAACGGCTTCTACATGATGTACGCGATGTCGCTCATGCAGCATGTGGGATCTATCCTTGCGAACCACTATCCGGAGATCAACATGGCCTGGGTAAGGACATACGACAGTTACTATTCGGAAGCTGACGGCACGATCAAAGACGAGATCAATAATGAATACGTTGTCGACTGGATAGAGACTTCAGAAAAGAAGAATGCTGTTCCTGAGCCCGGCGCTTATGTGAGAAATGACGTGGCGGCTGCAGAGTCCGGATCGACGCAGCCTGCAGCATCTGACGACAAAAAGCATGAGTATAAGGAGCTTCAGGAAGGCGAATCGGGCAAAGGGCACGCGAAGAACAGGATGACAGGCGATACGAGGATCTACCTCGAATCCGGCAATATCTATGATGACAAAGATCAGAGCCTGTCCGATCTGAGAGGCGAAGCCATCTACTATACTTTGCAGAAGACGGACAAAGACTATGAAAAGGTCATAGGCGACCCGGACGCCCGTGACGAGCTGTACCGCGGCGGCGTCGATGTCATGCACGGCAGCGATCAGAGCGGATACTATAAGCTGACAGCTTATGCCATGTCTTACGGTGACAAGAGTCCTAATGCTGTTTATTACCTGAATGTCGATGACGGCAGGCATAACGTGTATATAAAGACTAACGGTTCCGAGGCTCCGAGGGCGGTATCGCACAAAGAGGGCGAGACCGTAACGATCTCTGCCGAGACTTTTACGGACAGATACTTTGTAAACTGGACAGTCAAAGCCAAGGGCAAGGGAGAAAGCGCTGCAGAGACGAATGTTACGGATAAGCTGCTCGGATCAGGCGATCAGAGCAAAGCGGACGATGCCAGCATCAGCTTTACTATGCCGGCAGAGGGAGCGGACAGCTCCGACTTCGCATGGCCTGAGGACTACTCGCTGACATTCACCGCGAATTACAGAGAAAAGGTGACAGAAATCATCGAGGAGATAGCAGCACCTGTCAGAGGGGATAATCTTGCCGTCTCTGCAAATGCAGCATTTAATAAAGATGTATCATCGCTGAGTAATATTCCGATCACATGGACATATAAGAATGCAGAAGGCAAGGACGTTGTTCAGGCAGCCGGTACTGAGGCTTACGCAGATACTGTATATACCGCTGTTATCAATATCCCTCAGGATGCGGTAAGCGGCAGAATATTTACGACTAATGTAAGTGCCGCTGTCAAGGGCTCTGAAAAGACTGTCACGGTCAGAAGGAACGAGGCAGATGGCAGCGTCTCGCTGATAGTCACATTCGATGCGACGGGAAAGGATGATCCGCAGCCGGAGCCACAGCCACAACCTCAGCCTGAGACTATCACATTGACAGTGATACCGCATGACCCTAATACAGGCGATATGAAGTCATACTCTATCATCGTTGAAAAGGGCAGAACCATCACACTTACAGCACCGGATGTGACAGACGAGAGCTTCCGCACCTGGAATAATAAATATTCTGACATTAAAGTTGCTGAAGCTGACATACATAAAAAAACGATCAGTATTACTATTCCGGCAACAACTCAGGAGGGTGTAAGCGAATTAAAAATCAGGGCGGACTACCTGCCTGTGCTGAATGAGGTGACTGCGACCATCAGCGCGCCTGAGGCAGGGAAGGCTCTGCCTGCTAATAAAGATCTGAAGCTTAGAATAAGCAACTGGTTCACAGTCGATGCCGAAAATCTTGAGCTGATATGGACACCGCAGCCTGCAGACGGCAAGGCAGAGTACCTTACTGCGTATACGGCAACTGTCAGACTAAAGCCTTATGAGAACGGCGATCATAAAGGAATGATCAAGGTCACTACAGAGTCCGGAGACGGGAGTGCCGAGAGATATGTCGACCCTGATGATATCGTGTATGCCGACACTATGACTGTTAAGTTCAGCATAGACGGAAATAAGTTCGATGCGACATACGATAAAAACAACAGATCAATGAGCACAACATTTGACCCGGTTTCGTACACACTTAAAAAGATAGTGCAGCCAGACTCGGTGGATATCAGTAACGGAGCGAGTGTACGGGGCGCAGTCCCTGATAAGGTCAGGCTGATCCTTGAAAAAGGTATCGAGATATATGCTGATGTTGAATGGGGAGAACCGATCCAAACCTCGGGAGAGGGAGGCCTTGATTCTTCAAGCTGGCTCATAAGAGGCCAGGTTAAGCTTCCTGACGGAGTTGTTAATAAGTACGGCATGGAACTGACGGCAGAGGCGACTGTCAATGTAGCTGAGGCTCCGGCGGTATCCGCGCCGAGGGCTTCCGTAGAGACCGGCACGTATCTTGCCAACCAGGTCGTGACGCTCTCAAGCAAAACGAATGACGCGGCCATCTGGTATACGACTGACGGAAGTGATCCTAAGGACAGCAGTACACGAAAAGAGTACAAAGGCGAGGAGATCTACGTCGACCGTAACGGAGATCAGACCGCAGACAACGTCTTTACTCTGAAGACCTACGCTGTGAAGGGAGGATACAGAGACAGCAACGAGGCTGTGTACGAATACAGGTTCACAAACGACGTGCCTGTACCGGCCGGTAATGTCCTCGTGTATAACAAGAGCAGTCAGATCGGTGTCGACGCGAGCTCGTTCTACACTCTCGAGCCTGAATCCGATGGAGTTTCTATAGATGACAGCGGCAACGCTGTTGCGACAAAGCCGGGCACCTACAAGGTGAGAGCGAAGCTTAACGAAGAGGATCTAAACTGGGCTATAGTGAATGAAGACGGAAGCATCACAAGGACAAAAGAGGATCAGACGATCGAGTTCACTATCCATGCGAAGCCTGTTTATACTATCAGCTTCGATCTTCAGGGAGGCACGTTAGAAGGGCGTGAGGGCACATACACTGCACAGTACGAAGAAGACACAGTGATCGACATGCCTCTGCCTGTAAAGGACGGCTGCACCTTTAAGTACTGGAAGGGCTCCAGATACAATGCGGGCGACAAGTATAAGGTCACAGAGGATCACACGTTTACTGCCGTCTGGGAGGAAGGCAGCGGTGGCCATGGCGGTGACGGAAGCGGCGGCAGCGGAAGCCGCGGCGGCGGTGCAGGCACCGGTGACCGTAACGCGCTTCTCGAATGGGCAGCACTTCTCACGGCTTCGATGCTCGGCATCGTAATGGTGCTGAACAGGAAAAGAAAAGAAAGAGAGGGACACAAATAATGATGAACAAGCTCGAAGAAGCCTTCATCTACGCAACGATACTGCATCAGGGCAAGATCAGAAGACGGGACGCTTGAAGAGATCGAAAAGAGATTCGGCGAGAGGGTCGCAGACCTGGTCGAGTCGGAATCAGAAGAAAAAAGACGGGCGATGCAGCACCGGCATCATGGAAAAGGCGCAAGGAGGATTCGCTCCGCGTACTTAAGAACAGCAAGGACCCGGGCGTCAAGATGCTCTGGCTGGCAGACAAGCTCGCCAATATCCGCTCTCTTGCGGGACTCTATTCAGAGAAGGGCGAAGCCCTGTGGCAGGAGTTCAACGAGCCGGATCCTGAAGAGCAGCGCTGGTACTACAGCAGCGTCGCCGAGCTGCTCGAGCTTGAGTTCAATAAAACCGCGGCCTTCAAGGAGCTTATAAAGCACATCAATTTCATATGGCCGGGGAGCTTCGATTCAGACAAGGCCAGGTTCAGAAAATACAAAGAGGTCTCGGTGGACGGCTGCAAGCTGATAGCGAGCGGCGCCAAGGGCGATGTATACCGCTACGATGATGAGCTTATCATAAAGGTATTCAACAACAAGAATACATACCGCGATGTAGAGCAGGAGATAGGGCTCAGCCGCAAGGCCTTCGTGATGGGCATACCTACGGCCATCTCATTCGGCATCGTTGCGGTCGGCGACAGGTACGGCGCCATGTATGAGCTTCTCGACTCCGAGACATTCTCGAGCCTTATAGCGAGAAATCCGGCAAGTGTTGACCACTACGCAGCGCTGTTTGCAGATCTTGCGCGTACTATACACGGCATACATGTGACGCCCGAGGACGGATTCCCTGACGCCACTGCCAGACTGCGCAAATACATCACCGGCGGTATCGAAAAAGAAGATGAGACGCTTGCGGCAAAATGCTCGAAGCTGCTCGATACCATCTCGGTTTCGGACACTCTGACCCACGGGGACTTTCACACTAACAACGTGTTCCTGCTGAACGAAGAGCCTCTCCTGATAGACCTCGACAGGCTCTCTACGGGACACCCGATGATCGAGATCAGCGACCTCTACTACTTCTACAACATCCTGGGAGAGGACGATCCGGTAGTGATCGAGAACTTCATGGGCTTTTCATACGAGACCGCAAAACGCTTCTTCGAGGTGTTCCTGAGGAATTACCTCGGCACTGAAGATGAAAAAAAGCTGAATGATGTGAAGGAGAAGGCGGCGTTCATCTGCGATGTGCGCATGATCAACAAGATACACAAGAAGAGTTCCGTGTCCGATCACGAGCGGGCGATAATAGACCGCGACCTTGCCAGGATCGCAGAACTTGCCGGCAGACTGGATACACTGGACTTCTGATCACAAAAAAAGTTAACCACGGACGTTACCTGTCTTTGGAAGCAAATGAGCAGAATAATAGCCCGTAGCCATTGGAATCACCAAGACTGCGGGCTTTTATGATGTGCAAAAGTATGTAGTATTCTTCAATGCTTTTCTAGGACTGAATTGTTTTTTCTTGTTTTTGGACTGCCCCGGGAAGCCCGCGCTGGCGGCAGGGATCTACTAAACCCGGACGCCAGCTGTAGAGCGAGGCTGATCGGTCGGCAGACCCCGTGAGCCCAAGTGAGGGCGAACGGTTTAAGGGTCCACAGACACAGCTTCGCAGAGTCTGCAGAGAACAAGGAGTCTCAGGCTGCGCCAGAGACGGATCGTATTCTTTCCTCGCCGGAGGGCAGGCCAGCAGCGTGGTCCCGCTGCTGATGCAGTCAAGGATGATCCGAGTCGCTGCGTCAAGTGCTGCCCGGCCGCTGTAGTTTTGACCTGCGGCCAGCGTACTGTCACTTGACTCCGCTCCCGCTCCCGCTCCGGTTTTCATCCGTAAGGTCAGGGCGCTTCGCGAGTTACTTCTTGTACTTGACGATACTCTTGATCTCCTTCAGCGACATTATCTTCTTTCCGAGGTCATAGCCGAATACCTTCTCAAAGTCACATATGACATCATCACGGTAAACAAACTATTTCATATGAACGAAAGGAGTCACTATGACGAACAACAGAAACAACGAGATCACTTACGACATCACCCTGACCGAGGATCAGTCCATGAAGATGACCAAGGCTCTTGTGGACAGGTACAGGACCAGAGCCAATCAGGAGCATGCAGCTCCAGCTCCCATGAGAGAAGACTACGCCAGGTAGTCTCTGAGAACAAAGCGGCACCATCTGTGATAAACTTATGGTGGCGCAGTACATATAGACAAATCGGATTTAGGGGAATGTTATGGATTACAGAAAATATGATGATACGGTATATATCCGAATGGACAAGGGAGATGAGATCATAAGTAGCATTTTGGATGTCTGCAGAAAAGAGCAGATCTCGTCTGCCACATTCAGCGGGATCGGTGGATGCAGCGAAGCGCAGATACAGACCTTCCTGCCGGAAACCGGCACATTTGAGACGGAAACGATCAGCGGCATGCTGGAACTGGTATCACTTATGGGAAATGTGATTTCAGATGATCAGGAAGAGCCTTATCTTCATGCACATGGTATGTTTTCGTATAAAGATGGAGATAAACACTGTGTTTCAGCAGGACATATCAAATCGATCAGCGTATTATATACAGCGGAGATCGAACTGAGACCGGTCAAAGGGGGAACTATCAGAAAGAAGTTTAACGAAGAGACAGGTACAGGCTTTTGGAGTTTCAAGTAATTCCGGATTATGAAGAAAACAAAACCAGGATGATAGGAGAATACACAATGACAAACATGGAACAGTACAAAAGACCGGTAAAACACGTGATTGATATTTCCACATGGAGCCGCCGCGGTAACTTTGAGTTTTTCCGCGATTTTATTAATCCCAACCTTGGGGTCACTGTGCGTGTGGATGCCAGTCACGCTTATCATGCAGCCAAAACAAAAGGAGTTTCATTTTTCCTGAGTTACTTCTACGCGATACTTGGCGCTGTCAATGAAATACCGGAATTTCACTACCGGTTTGATCAAGAGGATAACGTTGTCTATTATGACAGAATTGATGGTCTTGCACCAATCCGTGTGGAGGAGAAGGACAACTTTGCAGAAATGGTTTTTCCTTTTGCAGAAGATTTTGATGCATTCTGTCAGACAGCGCGTGAGGTAATCGCACTTGCCGCTTCCACCGACCCCTACGAACAGGCTGAAACGATGACAGATTACAACGTTATACTTGTCAGCGCACTTCCCAAACTGGATTTTTCATCGTTTTGCAACACTCAACGTGATCGCCGTGGCAACGATTATCCCCTCTGCGTTATCGGTAAAATGGGATATGACAAAACAATGCCGATATCCATAACGGTGCATCATGGTTTTGCTGACGGAGAACATATCTCACGATTCTTTGAGCTAGTGCAGGAAAAGTTAAATATGTTATAACAAATATCAAAGACAACGCCGCGAAACGGATCGAAGCTTTTGTGGCTTCGAAAAAATGACACCTATAAATCGGGATTGCAGAGGTGGTAGAAAGCAAACCGTTCCACGCCGTCAGAGGCGGCGACACTCCGTCGAGCCACACCGTGTACTTCTTCGGCGACGGCGAGAGACTCGAGATCACCCACCACTGCCTCAACTGGAAGGGCTGCGCGAAGGGCGCAGTCAACGCCTGCATCTGGATGGCCGGCAAACCGGCAGGCCTCTACGGGATAAGAGAGTCCATGGGTCTTTAGTTGCCGTTTTTCCTCAAATGAGTTAAAATAAACTAACCGTTATTGTTTAATCCAGGCAGATAAAGTCAGACAGAAGGTTCATAATGATCAACGATTTAAGAAACATTTTTTCAAACAAGGAGATCGATTTCGTTTTCCATCTGGAAAAGGCGATCGAAAAAAACGAATTCGAG
>JAFRFA010000169.1:0-2551 GCA_017434585.1 Mogibacterium sp.
CCGAGAAGAAGCTTCATTATCGTGGACTTTCCGGCGCCGTTGGCTCCGATAAGGCCTACAGACTCTCCCTTGCCGATGCTGAAAGACATATCATGCAGCACCTTTCTGTCCTTCTCATATGAAAAATCCACATTCTGAAATTCGATCATATACATTCACCTCACGACCAGCCCGCCGACGAGCTGTGAAATATTTCCGTATCTGAGCAGCACGAACAGCAGTACCGAAACGAGCATGTACAGAGCATCGCGCCCTCTGAAGCGGTCGATGTCCGCGTAATGGAAGTGCTCGTGGTAGCCTCTGAGTATCATGCTCGAGTACAGTTCCTGAGCGCGGTCCATGCTGCGCAGGAGCAGCTGTCCGAGAAAAGACCCCCATGCCGATATGTGTATGCCCTTCTGTCCCGGCGCCCTCAGATGATAGGCATCCGTCATGACCGCGAGCTCCTCCGTCATCACCCCCACATAGCGGTAGGTCAGCTGGAGCAGGGATACGAGTATCGCCGGCACGTGCAGCTTTCTCAGAGCCGCGCAGAGGCTGTCTATCTTTGTGGTCGCCATCAGCAGGAACGACGCCATAAGGCTGAAGACGCCTTTCAGCATCAGGGTGATCATGGACATGACACCGCCGGAGATCGCGATGCTTCCGATCATCAGCATAGTCTGCCTGTCGAAAAAAGGATTGAAAAGCCCCACCGCCATGACGAGCGGCAGCACTATGCGCAGCTTGTAGAAGCAGGTGCGCACCTTGACCCCGCTGAGCGAGAACATCATCGCCGGCCACAGCACCATCGGCACCAGGCCCGGAAGATCGTACTTGCCGAACGAGAGCGTGATCATTATATACGCGATCGTAGTTATGAGCTTTGCGCCGGGGTGCAGACGGTGGACGGGCGAGCGCATCGCCGCCAGTTCGTCCATCTCAGACAGCTCGGCCAGAGCTTTCTGCATTTTGTTCATAAAAGATGCCTTTTCACCAATAAAGGGCATCATCTGATGCCCTTTACTAAATATACCATATCCTGAGAGAGAAAGAGAGTATGGTCTATTCGGTTTTCATTTTCCTTTTGCGGAAGAATCCCCCTATGAGGCATATCAGGACTGCGACTCCGGCCACGATGGCCGCTCCCACTATGCCCGATACCGTCGTGCCGGCCGCCGTGTCATTGTCAGGGAAGGCATAGTCCGGAAGGAATGAAGTCTTTTCCTGTACGGACTCCGCCTTTTCGGCTGCCTGGCTGCTGACTCCGTAGTTCTCTTCATCCAGTCCCATGTTGGAAGAGTATCCTCCGTCGCTGTTGCCGAACAGCGCCCATTCAAGACCGTCCGGGTTGGAGCTTGCCAGCAGGCTGAGTCCTCCTCCTACTGCGACCGCTACTATGGCGAGTATGGCGACTACAGACTTGAGGGAACGCTTTGCCGTCCTCTCTCCGCTGAACTCGACACCCTGGAGCAGCTCCGGACGGGAATCGTATACGAACACCAGCACAGCTGCCGTGATCAGTCCCTCAACGAGGCCGATGGCCAGGTGTATCGGCTGCATAAGAGCGAGGAACGAGCCGAACGGCAATTCCGTGATGCCCGACAGGCTGGTCTCAAGCACTACCGAGAAAGCTCCGAGCTGGAGAGTTATGACGCAGCCCAGTATCGATGCTGCGATTATGCGCGCTCTTTCCGCGGAGCGCCCTTCGCCGAACCACTTGCTGGCATTTACAGGCTTCCATATCAGGAAGTATCCGACGAAGCAGCCGTAGAACGCCATGTTCCAGCAGTTGGCGCCCAGGGCCATCAGTCCTCCGTCGGCAAAGAAAAGACATTGTATCGTCAATATGACTATCATGGACAGGAAGCCCGCATACGGTCCGAGCAGGGCCGACAGCAGCATGCCTCCGCACATGTGTCCCGAAGATCCCGTCCCCGGTATCGTGTAGTTGATCATCTGTCCCGCGAATACGAGCGCGGATGTCACTGCCATGACAGGCAGCTTCTGCGGATCGTCATCCTTTTTCAGTCTGTGTATCGAGTAGCCCGCCGCCGCTGCCGTGGCCGCATACATCGTAGTGGCAACAGCCGGAGACAGCAACGCATCTGCCATATGCATAAAAAATACCTCCCTGTAACTTCTATGATCGGTCTCACCTAGAAGTATAAGGTCGGTATCTATAGCTCACAAGCCCCCGCGGGGGATGGAATTTCAGTTTTCGTCTCTGTCTCTGGATTCCTTCCAAACCAGATCGTAGATCAGAGGATCGCGGATAAGGTGTTTCCATACGGTATGTGTGGCTTTCACAAAGCTTTTGTCGAGTTCGGCTTCGTCCTCTATCATCGGACACGCATATGGCAGCTCGAAGTCGTTGAACACCAGGCTGAGCTCCCCGTCTTCGCTGAGATGGGGCAGCAGGGGAAAGGTCCTGCACTGAACGGGTCTGAGATGCCTCGGGCAGTGAGGCGGAGTCTTGCACCTCACGAACCATATCTTTCCCTGCCAGGATTCCGGGAATTCGTACTCGTTCGAGATGAGAGCCTCCCATGAGAGCCAGTCATCTTTCTTA
>JAFRFA010000170.1:0-8057 GCA_017434585.1 Mogibacterium sp.
CGCCTTCGATGAGGACGTAAAGATGTCGCTGCAGGCGGGCATGAACGCCCATCTGAGCAAGCCGGTAGATCCGGACCACCTGTTCAGGACTCTCGGAGAACTGATATATAAGGCAGAAGAAAACAGATAGAGCAGACCTATCTGCTGAGATGGGAACAGTCGTTGAACAGCTCAAGCTTCGGAAAGACCCATGCCCCGTCACTTACAGGAAAGTCCAGCACGGTCAGCGAGGCAGGATCATGCTGCATCGCGTATGAGACATACGGGAACGGCAGGTCCAGGATGTGCGCCAGAAGGCATTCGATCGAAGCTCCGTGGGCGAACATCACCAGAGTCTCAGCGGATCCTTTCTCACAGAAAAACCCCCGGCCCTCATGCCTGTAGCCATGTTCCGGAAGGAATGCATCGAAATCCGCGGAGAGCACCCGGCAGCATTCCGTCGCGGAATTGTTCTCAAAATACGGATGTTCGCGCCAGTCAGCGCTGCGGAAGTCAAAACCTTCCCCGAGCATCAGTCTCCCGAGTTCCCAGGGTTTGCCGCTGCAGGGGATGCCCGGCCCGCCCCACATGATCTCGCGGAGACAATAGGACGTGGTCACCGCAAGACCCAGGCGCTCTGCGGTAAAGACGGCAGTCTCGTAAGCGCGTCCGTTAGGAGACGTATATACCGCCGATATAGCCTCGTCCGCAAGACGCTCCGCCACAGCGGCCGCCTGCTGCCTGCCCTTTTCCGTCAGGCAGTCATGGCTGTAATCCGATTCACCGTGTCTTACAAAAATGATCCTCATGCAAATGATTGTATCACCCTTCCGCGAAACGGGTAAATCCCTTACACAGCTTTCCCCGTCTGTTGTATAATCGTAGCCGGATAGAAGGCCTGTGACCAGGACCGGCCTGAGAACGGAAAGGTGTTGTCATGAACAGAGCAGACAGAGCAGAGGAACTTTTCAGACAGGGATATAACTGCAGTCAGTCGGTATTCGCGGCGTTTGCAGATACGGCAGGATTGACGTCAGAGGAGGCAGCGGGGGTAGCGAGCCCGTTCGGCGCCGGCTTCGGAAAGCTGAGAGAGGTATGCGGAGCCGTATCGGGGATGACGCTCCTCGCGGGATACCTCAGGGGCTATTCGGATCCGGCGGATTTCGAGAGCAAGAAACAGCTGTATGCCCTCGTTCAGAAGATGTGCGCGGAGTTCGAAGCAAAAGAAGGTACGCTCATCTGCAGAGAGCTGCTCGGACTTAAGAAAGGCGAGGATCTGGCCGAGCCGGCCGCAAGGACCGAAGAATACTACCGGACAAGGCCGTGTATCGGAGCATGCCGGACCGCCGCAGAGATAGCAGAGAAGTACCTGCTGCAATAGTATTTCTCTGCTATTTATGAAGGAAGCTGTTGTCGGCTCCGTCCAGAGCCCATCCCTTCATGAAATAATTGCCGCATTTTTTGCAGCGGTAATAGTAGTTCGTCCTCCAGAATACTCCGTCTTTGGTATCTACCAGAACGCAGTCGGAATTCTTGCACCTTGGGTGGCACGGTTCGCCGCCGGCTTCACTGATCGATCCGTCCGGTTCCTCCCATCCGCCTGAAACAGCATCCAGTGCCTGAGAATCCAGCATTTCTGTGGATTCCATTGCTTCCATATCTTTGAGCTTATCTTCCATGTTTATATCCTCCTTGCAGTAACTGCTGCGATTTGTTTTCTCTCAATGCATATACAAATACAGAAGGCTCCGGGAGACCGGAAGAAATCTGAGAAATCTTTCTGTAGACAGTATACCACACTTCACCGCGCATCCCTTCCCGCATACAGGTCTCCGGGCGGCGTTTTTGTTTGTATCTTTTTATGAAGCAGAGTATAGTTTCACTAAGATGTATTTACTGTGTGCAGTAAAAAATAATACGAGGAGAATAATGATCATTGAAACAGAGGGTGACAAAGGGAGACAGGAGACGATATATGGATGATACCGCTGACCGCGGGCGCATCGCGGCGAGAAAGCGCATCAGGCAGTTGCAGAAGGCCTGGAAGTATATAAGGGATGTGAACAACACATCTCTCAGCGACCTCAGCCGGATCGCGGTCTACGACGGAAAAAAGAAATACACCTACGGACTCATGTTCCGCGAGTGGGAGCGCTACGCTTCGGTATTCACGGCGCTCGGCATGACGGGAGAGAAGTCTTCGCGAACGGGATTGCTCGGCTCCACCTGCGCCGAGACGATTTTTTCGTTCTACGCTCTCGACATGACAGGCGCGGAGGTCTCGGTCATACCCGCGTACAGCGCGTTCACACCGGGACGCATCATGCAGACGATACGCAGCGAAAAGCTGACCGACTTCATCATCACCGATGACTTCGCCCAGCAGAACCTCATATACGAGCTGCTCACGAAGCAGAAAGACCTCGGGCTCAGAAACATCATCGTGCTGCACGTGCCGGTCGCCGGCGTCACCGTGAATCACGCGCTCACCGCGATGCAGGAGTCCAAGTACGCGTATCTGAAAGCCTTCTACGGACCGGTATTCATGGACACCCTGCTAGCGGCATACGGAAACACACCGGTGAGCTACGCGGATGAGAAGAGCAGCGGCACCGCGCTCATACTGCATACCACAGGCACGACGAGCGGCACAGGCAAACCCGTACCGCTGTCGGACAGCGCTCTCAATGCAGCCGCAGCATGCTTCTATGAGGATGCCGGCCTGGACCTGCCGTGGGACGATCTTGTGACATCAGCCATTGTGGATCTGAGCAACGCCTACAGCATGATCGACCAGGTGCACGTGCCTTTCGCGATGGGAGCAGCAGTAGTCTGCGTTCCCGGAGGAGTGCTCAATCCGCGCTTCTACAGGGCGATCCCGCAATACGGCATAAGCTTCCTCTTCACGATCAGTGCGATGTTCGAGCGCTGGATGAAACTGCCCGAAAAGAAACGGCCGGACTTCTCGAGCCTGCGCTTCGTGGTGCTCGGAGGGACCTCCGTTTCGGCGGCCGACAAGAGGCGCTACTATGAGTTCATGAAAGAGAACGGGGCAAAGGACATCACCCTGCTGAACGGATACGGGATATCCGAGCTCGGCGGAGCGTGCATACTCTCAGGCCCCGACATAGACGACGAATCGATCGGACGGCCGCTGCCGGGAGTGAGCGTGAGGCTGCTCGATGAGGATACGGGAAAATACCTTTCGGAAAAAGACGCTCCGTGCGACGGCGTCCTCTACCTGCATTCGCCTTCGATCGCCACGCCTGAGCTCGACGGCAGGGAAGTGATGAAGGTCGAAGAGATAGACGGCAAGCCGTACGTCTGCACCAACGATCTTGTAAGGCTGGAGGCGGACGGCAGGCTCACATTCCTCGGAAGGGCAAACCGCTACTTCATAAACGACGAGGGCAGGAAGTACGAATCCGGCCGCGTCGAGACCGAGTTCGCCCGCCAGAGCGGCATAGAAAGCTGCGGCGTGGTGCCGGTGTACGTGAAGACCACACACGACAACATACCAATGCTCTGCGTCAGCGTTCTCGACGGAGAAGATGATCCGAAGGGTGTCGTGCTGAAGGCGCTCAGGAGCATATTCATAGAGGAGAAGACTCTGAAGCCGCATGACGTCCCGGGCCGCATAATGATAGCTGAGGAGCTCCCGCGCAACGGCAACGGCAAGATCGATCTCTACAGGATAAACAGAGGCGAGGTCGAAGGCGAGACCTTCACCGCGGAGCCGGTAAAGAGGGACGGTGTTCTGACGGATTTCAGGCTCGTGCCTTATGAAGAGGGTCCGGCCGACATGATAAAAGAGGTATTCGACGGTATTTCGGCAGAGCTCAGAAGCAGCATGCCTTTCAATAACAGAAATACAGACAGCACAAACGGAAACAAGGAGGAGTGCAACATGAACAAATTCAATCCTTTCAGCGCATTCATGGCCATGAACAAGATGGGCATGCAGATGATGCAGAACATGATGAACCAGATGAGCCAGAACAAGGACTCGTCGCAGGGCAAGGGCATGCCTGACATGTCGAAGATGATGGGATGCATGCCGGATATGTCCAAAATGATGGGCGGCATGCCTGACATGTCCAAGATGATGGGCGGCATGCAGGAGATGAGCAAAAAGTTCATGGCGGGAATGCCTGATGTGCAGGACATGGTGCAGAAGCAGGCCGGAGCTATGCTTCCGGGCATGCAGCAGCAGATGAACCAGATGATGGCATACATGAGCCAGATGAACAGGATGGGCTATGAGATGATGCAGAAGATGCTCGATCAGCAGACTGCGATGATGAACCAGTTCTTCCAGCTGGCCGGCGGACTCCAGGCCGCGGGCGGAGCGCCGAAAGCCCCTGCCGCAGCAGCCGGGAAGCCGGCAGAAGCCGCGGCTGAGAAGCCTGCAGAAGCAGCAAAACCTGCAAAAGCAGCAGCCAAGCCTGCTAAGGCCGCCAAAGAGCCTGCGAAGGCCAAAAAGGCAGACAAGTAAAAAGGGGCAATTTCTTTGGACGGGACTGGAAGGAAATAGATCGAAATTCGAACTCTTCAACAACCGGTCTTCGTGAACCGTTTCTTATACAACACTGAAGGAGATGATAGAGATGTTTGATTTTTCTGGTTTTCAAAAGAACCCGTTCATGTTCCTGATGAATATGGACGATGAGGACGCAGAGGCCATGGAGGCATTCGGCTTTGAAGGCTTTGCCGATCCTATGATGTTCATGCAGCAGGCATTCATGATGCAGATGCAGTTCGCCTCATTCATGTTCATGATGCCTTTCCGCATGATGAAAGCCATGGCGGACATGATGAAGGAAGCGGCGGCAGACAGCGAAGAAGAAAAGGCTGGAGAGGCGCAGAGCGGCATAAAGATCGGCGGCATGGACGTTCCTCCGGAACTCCTGCAAAAGCTGCTGTACATGGACATGAGCCCGGAGAACCTCGAAAAGCTCCAGAAGGCGCTCGATTTTGCGTTCAGCATGGTACCGGACAAGAAGGAAGACAAGGATTCAAAGGAGGCCGCAGATGAGCAGTGACGGGATCGGAAATGTAATAAAACGCGAAATCTTCCGCGCGATGATGGAGCGCACCCAGAGCATGAACATGATGGACATGATGAATGCTTTCGGCGCGTCGGAGCCTGTCACGTACGACGATGTGGAGGAGACTCTCAATATAGCATATGTAAACCGCGAAGAGACGGCTCTCGCGATGGATGTGTTCAAACCGGTCGTCCCGAAGGGGACCGAGCTCCCGGTGATAGTCATAATCCACGGAGGCGGGCTCTTCATGGGAGACCGCGGCCTCGAAAGACCGTACAGCCGCCTGCTGGCTCACAAGGGATACCTGGTATTCTCGCTCGAGTACAGGCTGGCGCCGAAAGCCAAGATCGGCCAGCAGCTCGATGATGTCTGCGCCGGCATGGATGTAGTCGGGAGCATGCTCGTGGACTACGATGTGGACTTTGAGCGCATGTTCCTCATGGCGGACAGCGCGGGCGCATATCTTGCCTGCTACGTCACGGCCATGCACGAATCCGAAAAGCTCCGGAAGATCATCGGCTACAAGCCGTCAAGGATGGTGTTCGCGGCAGTCGGCTTCATGAGCGGCATGTTCTATACCAACAAGATGCTCGAGGAGCAGATATTCGGCGACAAGAGGGACGACAAAAGATTCCTCAAGTACATGAACCCGGAGCACCCTGAGATCGTCAAAAACCTGCCTCCGGCGTTTCTGCTGACAAGCTGCGGCGATACATTCAACAACTACTCGATCAGATTCAACAAGGCCCTCAAAAAGGCCGGAAGGGTCTCGAAACTGCTGTACTTCGGAGACGAAGATCTTCAGCATGTCTTCACGATCACGAATCCGGAGCATCCGAGGAGCATCGAGGCCACCGACAGGATGCTGGCGTGGTTCGAGGAGCAGGCTCAGCTCAGAAAAAAGAGACGCAGAAAGGATCCTGAGGTCGAAGCCGC
Organism: Mogibacterium sp.; assembly: GCA_017434585.1. Taxonomy (GTDB): domain Bacteria; phylum Bacillota; class Clostridia; order Peptostreptococcales; family Anaerovoracaceae; genus Crickella. The sequence continues at coordinate 5,964 of JAFRFA010000170.1, forward strand.
GAAGAAAAAGGTGCAGGAGCGCATAAAGGACGGCAGCATCACCGACCAGAAGGTGTGGCGCAACCTGAAAGAGAGGATCGAGGCCGATCCGGCGACTCTCAAAAAGACCGCGATCATAGACTGCACTCGCGAATACACATACGGGCAGATGCTCTCCGAGTGGGAAAGCTACGCGAGAGCCTTCACGGGCCTCGGCATCGGTTTTAAGAACAAGTCCCGCGTCGCCCTCTGCGGAACCATCACCGCGGAGCCGGTGTTCGCGCTGTACGGGCTCAACATGGTCGGAGCCGAAGTATCTCTCTTCTCGTATCCGGACTTCCTGCCTCACGGCATGTGGAAGGACATGATCGAAAAGGAAAAGATCACCGACCTCGTTCTCTCAGACATCATCGCGACTCCTGAAGTATGGAAGGAGATCCTCGAGATAAAGGAGAAGTGCGGCCTTCGCAACGTCATACTCATGCACTCCCTGATGGGCGGACCGGCGATCGGACCTGCCGAGCTCGTGCTGAACGAAGCAAATTACCACATGCTGAAGCGCAGGCCTGAGACCGTGTTCATTGACGAACTCATCGAAAAGTACAGAAACACGGAGATCAGCTATGATGAGTCAAAGGGCGAACGCACCGCGTTCATCACGCATACATCCGGCACCACGAAGGGCACCCGCAAGCTCCTGCCGTACACCGACAAGGCATTCAACGCCTCGCTCGACGTTGTGCCGGGAGGCCTGCGCAGCTTCGTAAAAGGGGCCGATGACGGAAAGCAGCTCAGGATCATCCAGCTCTTCGACTTCAGCTCCATAATGGCCCTGGCCGCTCAGCTCAACGGAGCGTTCATAGCGGGCGAGACTGTCGTGCTCACCTTCTTCGGATTCCTGCATCCGAAGTTCATACGCGCGATCGATTACTATAACATAAGCATACTCCTGATAACCGGCTTCATGGTCGACAAGTGGATAGACAGGCCTGACATCGACGACGTGGACTTCTCGTCGCTCAAGGTCGCCGGTCTGGCAGGCGGATACACATCGCCTGAGAAACTCAGGAAGTACAAGGCTTTCTTCAAGGAGCACGGCTTCAAATACGATCTCATGTCCGGATACGGCATGTCCGAGGCGGGCGGAAAGCCTCTGGTCACCAAAGCGGATTCGAAGAAGGACGTTATCGGCACCTTTGACGATCCTGACGAGGTCCGCATCAAAGACGAGAACGACGGAAAGTTCTACAGGCCGGACGAGGGTCCTCGCACCGGACTCCTGTACAGGATGAACGACGTGCGCCCGGACAACAAGCTGGACGGAGAGGTCCTCTACGAATACACGAAGATAGACGGCAGGGATTTCCTCTGCACGAACGACCTCGTGCGCGTCAACGAAGACGGAAGCCTTTCGTTCGCCGGCAGGGCCGACAAGTACTTCGTCAACAACGAAGGACTGAAGTTCGATTCCGGCATAGTGGACAACGAGATGAGCTCGCACAAGGCGATCGACAGATGCGCCGTGGTGCCTGTCATGGAAAAGCGCATACACGACACCGTGCCTGTGCTCTACGTCATACCTGCCGAGAGAGGAGAGGGCGCGGCCGAGAGAATACGCAAGGCCTTCGTCGATGTATACGTGAAGAACAGGAAGATAGGCGCAGACAACCTTCCGACCCAGTTCATGATCGTGGACGACATCCCGCTCAACCCAAACGGCAAGCTGGACATCTACAGGATCACCAGGGAGAGGCTCGAAGGCGATGCCTACAACCTCGTACCGGTGATGACAGACGGCGAGCTCACGGACATAAAGGCAGAGCATGTCGAAAAGGTCAACAGCACCACCGCGGGCACCCTGCCTCAGGGCATGGAGAACAACTCCGCGTACAACATGTTCGACCTGCTCACCTCGCCGCCGGCAAAGAGCGACTGGGATTTCTCGTTAATGGATCTCTTCAGACCGTGGAAGCTCTTCATGCCTGAGACGAAAGGAAAGAAGAAAGGCTTCGAGATGCCTGAGATACCTGACGATATGAGAAAGATGCTGCTCAAATACGGCAACAGACTCTCAGGGATACCAAACGGCAGGAAATCCATCGACGTCGACTTCGA
>JAFRFA010000171.1:0-2883 GCA_017434585.1 Mogibacterium sp.
CATCATGATGCAGTCCGGCGCATATCTCACGGAAGTCGGCACCAGCAACAAGACCAAGGCATCGGACTACGAGAATGCCATAATGACCAGGGAAGACATCGAAGAGGGAAGCTGGTACGACAGAGACCCGCGCCACGGCGAGAGGTTCGAGACCGGCGCTCTCATGAAGGTCCATAAGTCCAACTACGATATAGTCGGATTCACCGAAGAGGCATCGCTCGAAGAACTGGTAGAGATAGGCAAAAAGCACGACCTTCCGGTCATATTCGACATGGGAAACGGCCTCATGCTCGACATGTCTGAGTACGGTCTCAGAGAGCCTAACATCCCTGCATCGCTCGCGACGGGCATAGACGTCATGCTCTTTTCAGGCGACAAGCTGCTCGGCGGTCCGCAGGCAGGCATCATAGTCGGAAAGAAAAAATACATAAAGGCGATGAAGAAGCATCCTCTTGCGAGGGCAATGAGAGTCGACAAGATGACATTCGCCGCGCTCGAAGCGACGCTCATGAAATACAGAGATCCGAAGACGGCCTTGAGGGACATACCGGTCCTGAGAATGATCTCGACATCAGAAGACGATCTCAGGCGCAGGGCGGAGAAGCTCGCCGATGCGATCACGAGGGTAGCACCTGATGTGAAACTCGACATAGTCAGGGTAGAAGACCAGATAGGCGGAGGATCGGCTCCTATGGTGAGACTTCCGGGCTGGGCCGTGGCCGTGAAGGACGGCATGAAGTCGGCGGACAGGACGGAAAGAAAGCTCAGAAAGGCGGATGTCCCTGTGATCGCGAGGATCAACGAGGACAGGCTGCTTCTATGCGTGCGCACCATCGCAGACAGCGAACTGGAGACGGCCGCCCGGGCGTTTTCGAAGTAGATGAGAGATATTGAGGCGATGGCTTCCGAAAAGAAATAAATACAAATGAAAAACATCATAATCGGTACGGCCGGCCATGTCGACCACGGAAAGACCACCCTCATAAAGGCGCTCTCCGGGATCGACACTGACAGGCTCGAAGAAGAAAAAAAGCGCGGCATCACTATAGAGCTGGGATTCGCACATATCCCGAACGATGCCGGATACAACATAGGGGTTATCGATGTCCCAGGGCATGAGAAATTCATCAAGCACATGCTCGCGGGCATCGGAGGCATAGACTTCGTTCTCTTTGTGGTGGCTGCCGATGAGGGAATAATGCCTCAGACGAGAGAGCACTTCGAGATACTTCAGGCGCTCGGGATAAACGACGGCATCATAGCAGTCACCAAGACAGACATGGTCGAGGACGAATGGCTCGAGATGCTGCTCGAAGAGGTCGATGACTACTTCAGAGGCTCGTTCCTCGAGGGAAAGCCGGTCATACCGGTCAGCGCCGCAACAGGGGATAACATCGATGTCCTGAAAGAAGCGATCATCGATAAGTGCGACAGGGAGAACAAAAGAAGAGAAGAAAAAGAACTCTTCAGGCTCCCCGTGGACAGAGTGTTCTCGATGCAGGGCTTCGGCACTGTCGTTACGGGAACGCTGATAGACGGCACCGTGAAGACAGGTGAGGACGTGATCATCGAGCCGGAAGGAAAGAAAGCCAAAGTCAGGGGCATACAGACCTACGGCAAAGAGACGGAGACAGCCATCGCGGGGCAGAGGACCGCGATAAACCTCTCTGGAGTCACAAAGGAAGATATCGACAGAGGCGATGTCATCTCATATCCGGGGGCAGTTACTGTCACGAATATGCTCGATGTGAAACTCCGCATGTTCAGCTCCGCGGACAGGACCGTCCTTAACAACAGCAGGGTCCACCTGTACTGCGGATCGGACGAGGTCCTCTGCAAGGTCATACTGCTGGACAGGGACGCTCTTTCTGCCGGAGAGGAATGCTACGCGCAGCTCAGGCTCGAGGAACCGATGGCTGTCAGAAGAGGCGACAGGTTCATCATAAGGTTCTATTCGCCGATCATAACGATCGGAGGAGGGCAGATAGTAGATGCTCTTCCGGCCAAGCATAAAAGGAACCGCGAGGAGGTCCTTGCGGGAATGGACATCCTTGCAAACGGCAGCATCGAGGATATCATACATGCCAAAGCGGGCGAGAGGAGATTCGTCAGACAGAACGAACTCGCTGACGAACTCGGTCTTCTTCATGACGAGATGGAGGAGGTCATCGGAAAGCTGGCTGCCGCAGGTTCTGTCGTCAGGCTTTCGGATAGCTCTCTCATAAGCGGCGGCAAGCTCGAAAGAATGAGAAGCGATATCGGACAGATGATAGATGCCTACCACCGGGACAACCCGCTCGCGGACGGTATTCCGCGCCAGGAGCTCATGTCAAGGCTCAGGCAGAGATGGTTCACGGAAGACGACAGGCTCGTCCAGGCTGTCGTGAAATACATGCTCGACGCAGGCTTCATAGAAGACAAAGGCAAGTCGATCGCTCTGAGCGGTTTTGCTGTCGAATACACGGATGAGCAGCTCGCTCTGAAAGATGAGATCGCAACAAAATACGATGCTGCTGGCATCGAGATGATAAAGAACGATGAGATAATGGCGCTTTCAAAAGACGGAAGGATAGTAAGAGCGATCCAGGACGATCTCGAGGAAGAAGGACGGATCGTCAAGGTCAGTCCGTCCTACTACATCTCAGCTGATGCCTGGGATCAGGCTGTCGGCGTTGCCAGGTCGTTCGAAGGCAGCTTCACACTTGCCGAGTACAGAGACAGGCTCGGCACTTCCAGAAAATATGCGTCGGAGCTGCTGCCCGCAATGGACAAGGCCGGCATAACAGTATTCGATAAAGAATCCAGAAAGGTCATCAAGTGACAAAGAAAACAATACTGATCACAATATGCGCGGTGACGCTCGCGCTCATCTTCGCTGCCTGC
>JAFRFA010000172.1:0-2677 GCA_017434585.1 Mogibacterium sp.
CCCGGCGGCTGAGCGGGGTTCCTTCCCGCAGCAGGATAGCAGGCTTATGGCTTGTTAGCACAAACCGTTCTGTTCCGGGGCGGCTCGATCCGAGGTCCATCACGATGCAGGCATCCGCTGCTCCGGCCATCAGTGCCGGAACGGCATCGTCGTTGTCGAACAGAACCAGCTCTATCGGCAGATTTGGGTAGCTCGCTGTAAAGGCCGTGATATGATCACCCAGTCTTGGAAGATAGTCAGGCACAAGTGCCACGCTCAATCCCAGACGCAGAGGCCGCTCTATTCGAATATCGGCATTCATGATCCGTTTCAATTCCCGGAAATCCCGAACAATCGGCTCTGCCTTGTCACGTAAGAGGCGTCCTTTCGCAGTGAGAGAAAGTCGGTTGCGGTCATTATGGAACAAATGTCCGCTCAGTTCCTGTTCCAGTTCACTGATATTCTGACGCACTGCCTGACGGCTCATATAAACCCGCGCCGCGGCACGGGTATAGTTTAAATCCTCGCAAACTGCGAGAAAAACACCCAACTGCTGGATTGTCATGGCATCCTCCTGATCGGAATGAGAGCAAGCTTCTTTTCTGTCCTAAACGCAAGCTGTGCTTGCGTATATGTCAAGATTTTATCGCCTTTTCCTGTTTTTGTAAATAGGGTAAAATACAAACAGCAGAAAAATAACTACTCCATTCCAAAATCAAACAAAAGGAGAAAGATCATGGCTAACGAAGTATCGCGTCGTCAATTTCTGAAAGGCGGCCTTGCGGCTGCGGCGGGCGTTTCCCTTTTCGGCCTCGGCTTCACGCCGAAGGCTGCCGCAGAAGGAAAATACACGCCCGGCACCTACAGTGCTGTCGTGAAGGGAAAGGTCAGCGACGTAACCGTCACGATGACCTTTAATGCTGACAGCATCACTGATGTAAAGGTGGACGTATCCGGTGAAACTCAGGGAATCGGCTCTGTTATCGGTGAAAAGATGGAAGAAGCGCTCCTCAGCGGGCAGACCTGGGACGTTGACGCTGTGAGCGGTGCAACCGAATCCAGCGATGCTGTCCGCAAGGCGGCAGCAGCCTGCGTTGCCCAGGCAACGGGCAGTGAGGTTGTCATTGAAGACAACATTCCCACAGCGAACTCCGACTGGTTGGGAGAAGAGCCTGCGATTGCTGACAGCGATATCAAGGCAGAGTATGAGTGCGATGTTCTGGTAATCGGTGCAGGAACTTCCGGCTCCTTTGCCGCCTGTGCCGCAGTCGAGGAAGGCGCAAAGACCATTCTGATCGAGCGCTTCAACCATGATATGGCTTCCGGTATCCGTGACACCCTCGCCGCCTGCGGTTCAAAGCAGCAGATTGCCGACGGCGACGATGTGGACAAAGAGACGGCCATTCGCCATCTCTGCAACTGGAGTCAGGGTTATACCCGCCGCAGTCTCGCCAAGCTCTGGGCTGACAACTCCGGCGAGGCCATTGACTGGTTCACCGACCGTCTGGCAGAGGGCGGCATGCGCTTCCTTCACGAGATTGACGACCACGAGCTGCCCTCCAACTATGAATTCCTGGATGTCGGCCATTCCACTCAGTATTCCGATGTCGGATACTACGAGCAGATGAGTATGGACAAGCTCTTCGATTACGCAGTTCCTCTCGGTCTTCAGATCGACTACGAGACCACCATGGTCAAGCTGGAGAAGGACGGCGACCGCGTCTGCGGCATCATTGCCACAAACGCTGACGGCGAGTATGTGCGCTATAAAGCAGCAAAGGGCGTTATCGTTGCCACAGGCGGCTATGGTGCAAATATGGAGATGGTCGCCACGCTGCAGCCTCACACACTCGAACAGATCTGCGTCAACTACAACAAGTCCGGTTCCAAGGGCGACGGAATCAAGGCCTGCCTCTGGGCCGGTGCGATCATGGATACGGTACATGATTCAATGATTTTCGACCGTGGTGCCGTAAAACCTGACGAACAGGGTGTTACCGGTCAGGGTGTACCGGGCGGCTGGTTCTGGATGGGCAGCCAGCCCTTCCTGAAGGTCAACCTCAATGGCGAGCGTTTCATGAACGAATACCAGCCCTATGACTATGTGCTCCACCAGGCAGCCATGCAGCCCGCCCACACCTATGCCACCGTATGGGACAGCACCTATGAAACCGATATCGAGCGCTTTGCCACCCACGGCTGCTCACGTCTCTACCCGCACGAAAACGGTGCTGACCCGGTCTTCCCGATGGCGATGATCGTTGACATGAACGCCGGACTTGAGGCTGAGGGTTATATCCAGCGCGCCGATACGATTGAAGAGCTTGCCGAAAAGCTGAATCTGCCTGTTGACACATTCGTGAAAACAGTCGAGCGCTACAATGAGCTTGCCTCGAAGGGTGAAGATGAGGACTTCGGCAAGGAAGCCTACCGTCTTTCTGCCATGGACACTCCCCCCTTCTTCGGAACGCGCCAGTGCGGCGGATATTTCATCTGCACGATGGATGGTATCCAGATCGATGACAGCATGCACGCCATCCGCGCTGACGGCAGCGCCATAGAAGGGCTCTATGTTGTCGGTGATTGCTCCGGGAACTACTTTGCAGGAAGCTATCCCAACCTCATGGGCGGCGCGGCTGCAGGCCGCAGTGTAACCTTCGGCCGCCTCGCAGGTAAAAACGCAGCCAAGGGAATCTGA